>JAGVPN010000292.1 GCA_020052215.1 Syntrophobacterales bacterium | reverse complement strand
CGCAAAGCCTCCAGGTCGTCTGAGGCCAGCCGCTCCATGGAATTCCCGTAATGGTTCGCCAGGAAATCCAGAAAATTCTTGAGCCGCCTGGCTTTAAGATTGTAGTAACCCGCCGGCCGGATAAGCCGGGCCAGCTCTGTTTCCGGCAGGTCATGCAAAGCCTGGGGGTCGAGCAGATTCTGGCCTTTGAGGGCCGCGATGGCCCGGGAGACGTTCACCCAGTTGGTGTTTTGGGTCAAAATGGCCCCCACGGCCACTTCAAAGGGCGTATCCCCGGGCCACCAGCCCTGGGGCCCCCAGGTCTCCCACAATCGTTGGTAAAGCTCTTGAAGCAACGTGCCGACGCGCCCCGGGGCCATAGATGTCTCCTGGTATCAAGGGCATGAATAACTTCTGACCTTGAACGGAGTCAAGGGTCTTAATCTTTTTGAAATCACTGAACCTGCGCTTTTCTCAAAGTGACAATTGCCCCGGCGATGCCTTTTAATTCTCCTTACCTGCCCCCTCCCCTGCCGTCCGAACGGTTTCCCGGCCCTGAGGATCTTACCATAAACGCGGCCCGGATGGCAGGCTTGGCCGTTTACACCGCCTTGGCCCTGGCCCCAAAGGACCCGCCCGCACCATCTGCCGGTAATTTAACATTTTTATTGCCGCTTCCCTGTGGTAGAATGCCGGGAAGTTACCGGAGCCACCAAACCCTGGGGCCGGCCTGGCCCTACCCGGGGCAAGGCAGCTGATCTCCGAACAGGATCGAATCTTGGGTAATCACGTCACCTTCAAGCCATACGAGATTACCGTCGAGGTAGCGGACGGGGAGAATCTGCTGCGGGCCGCGCTGATGGCCGGGGTCCACATCAATGCTTCCTGCGGCGGCGAGGGCGTCTGCGGCAAATGCAAGGTCCTGCTGGAATCCGGGGAGCTCACCAGCACCCGCTCCGGGCTGCTCAGCGACGAAGAGTTCGACCTGGGATACCGCCAGGCCTGCCAGAGTTTTGTCCACGGCGACGTGGTAATCCGCATCCCGCCGGAGTCCCTCCTGGACCGGCGCACCCTAACCCGCCGCCGGGGTGGCGTGGGCTTGCGCCCCAGCCCCATCGACCTGGAGACCTTGAAGTCCACCGGGCTCTATAACCCGGCCTTCCAAAAAAAATTCGTGGCCCTGCCGCCGCCATCCCTGTCGGACAATGCCTGCGATCTGGGCCGGCTGGAGCAGGGCCTGGCCCGCCAACACGGCCTGGACAGCCTGGCTGCCGATTTCTTCATGCTGCGCCATCTGGCCCAGGTGATGCGCCAGGACAACTTCCGGGTCACCGCCACCCTGGACTTTGCCCAGCGGCGGTCCCGGAAACCCCGGGTCGTGCAGGTCGAGCCCGGAGATACCAGCCAGCGCCACTATGCCATCGCCATTGACGTCGGCACCACCACCGTCTGGGTCCAGATCCTTGATCTGGCGGCCGGCAAGATCATCGGCACCGGGGCGGATTACAATTCCCAGATGAGTTACGGGGACGACGTCATCACCCGCATGGTCTTCAGCCAAAAGGAGCAGGGGCTCCAAAAGCTCCAACGCTCAGTGGCCGCCACTATCAACCAGGTGATGCACCGGGTCCTTAAAAAGCACCAACTGCCGGTAACGGAGATCTCCCACATCACGGTGGCCGCCAACACCACCATGACCCATTTGTTCTACGGCATCGACCCCAAGTATATCCGCCTGGCCCCTTACACTCCCGCCGTCTGCCACCCCCCGCCGGTCCGGGCCCGGGACCTGGGCCTGGAAGTACCGGACCACGTTTTCATCTATGCGGTGAGTTCGGTGTCCAGTTACGTGGGGGGCGATATTGTGGCCGGAGTCCTGGCCTCGGGGATCTACAAAGACCCCAAACTGACGCTGTTCATCGATATCGGCACCAACGGCGAGATCGTCATCGGCAACCAGCAGTGGCTGGCCTGCGCCGCCTGCTCCGCCGGCCCGGCCTTCGAGGGCGGCGGCATCAAGTTCGGCATGCGGGCCGCCTCCGGCGCCATCGAGGAAGTGAGCCTCAATCCCGAGACTTACGAGCCCATGATTATCACCATCGACATGGTGAAGCCCAAGGGCATCTGCGGCTCCGGCTTGATCAACATCCTGGCGGCCATGATGGAGGCGGACGTCATCTCCCCCAACGGCAAGTTCCGGGACGACCTGAACACGCCTCGCATCCGCCTGGGCGACGAGGGCCGGGAATTTGTCCTGGCCATGGCCCCCGACACCCAGAGCGGCCAGGACATCACTCTGAGCGAGGGTGATATCGACAACCTGATGCGGGCCAAAGGGGCCATGTTCGCGGGCTACGTCACCCTGCTGGAAAACGTCGGGCTCAAGCTCGAGGACCTGGAACAGGTGATCCTGGCCGGGGCCTTCGGCAATTTCATCAATATCGACAACGCCATCGCCATCGGTCTGTTGCCCGATCTCCCCCGGGAAAGCTACCACTACGTGGGTAACGCCTCCCTCCAGGGGGCGTCGCTCCTGGCCTTCTCCCGGGACCTCTTAGAGGAGGAGCGCCGGGTGGCGGACATGATGACCAACTTCGAGCTCTCGGAGACCCCGGGGTTCATGGACCAGTACATCGCCGCCCTGTTTCTGCCCCACACCAAGATGGAATACTTCCCCAGCGTCAGCGAACGCTTGAAGGCCGCCAAAGACTGAGATTTCCCCGGGGAACCCTTAAGGGGAACTACGGCCCCCTACCCTCCCCTGTCCTGAAAAATTCCCGTAGGGGCGGTTCGCGAACCGCCCCTACAACGGCTTTTCATAATTTACGGGTGGGCCATAGGCCCATGAGGAACTGTTCCGAAAAGTCTTTAAATCGGTGGCGCAGGCTTTCCAGCCTGCGCCAAGTAATGCCATTTTCGTAATGTAGGGGCGGGTTTGAAACCCGCCCCTACGTGTGATATCAATAGGTTATCTGATTTGTTTGTTTCATTTCAAAGCGAACTTGGTATAAGCAGGCTAATCGGGCGCAGCCTGGAAAGGCTGCGCCACCAGTAGATATATTCTTTTCATAATTTAAAGGTGGGCCAACGGCCCATGAGGAACTGCTTTGAAGCTCAACTCTTCGTTCCCCTCCGGTATAAAACTGATTAAATTTCAATTTATCTTGACTAGAATCACCATGGGAATATAATCTATCTAGTCGGGGAACAACTCATCCGAACCCAGGTTCGCAGCCTATTGCTCTGGCGTAATTCTCCCGCAGCCCGCGCCGGTTCAAGCAAAGATACCTGAACTGCATCTCTCTGTTGCGCCGTGCGCCTTAGCCAAGGAGGGCTGAAATGCAAATCCGGACTCTGACATGGAGAGGTCTTTCCATGTGGCCCCCGGAATGGACGATTTCCGACCAGGGACTCGGTGAAGCAGGGGTTCTGGAAGAGGTTCACCTGCGGAAGGACCTGAACCCGAAATTAATCAGTGTGGTCGCCAATCATTTGGGCGATATCCGGAAAGGTATTATCGTTCTGGAAGACCCCGCTCTCCTGGATGCGGTTTACGGCAAGCTCAAACAGCATGTGGGCCGGCCCCTCACCGAAATCGGCGATTTGGAGATCCGGGTATTGCCCTCGATGCCGAAGCGCGGCCCCAGGCAAGTTCGACCCTCCTCCCCAGTCCGCTTCAAGTCGGTGGTCAGATAAGCAAGGTAATAGGACCCGGCAGGCCCTGCCCCTATAAAAGACGGCCTACTTCAGCTTCTTCAGCAGCCAGGCCATATTGTCCGCCAGGTCGGTGATGGTCTTGAGGCCCTCGGCGTCGCCCGCGGCGTCGCCTGGGTTGAGGCCGTAGGCGATGGGCCAATAGCTGGAACCCGGCACGAACATCCCACTGATGCAGAACCATAACTGGAGCTGGGCATAGGTGAAATTGACCCCGGCCCGCCGGGCCACCACGATGGGGCTGCCCACCTTGCGGGCGAAGTGGTTGTCCCCCATGCGGGCCACGAAACCGGCCCGGTTCAAGAGGGCCATGAGGTCCGGGGTGGCGGAGCCGAAATAGACCGGGGAGCCCACGAGGAGGCCGTCCGCCGCAGTCATGGCCTCAAAGACCGGCATGAAATCGTCTTCCTGGGCGCAGCGGTTCTTGTCCTTGGCGCACTTCATACAGGCCAGGCACGGCCGGATATTTTTGTCGTGCAGCGCCAGGTATTCCGTGGCGATCCCGTGGCCCTCCAGCACCTTCAGCGCGGTTTCCAAAAGCAGCCGGGTATTCCCCTGGGGCCGCGGCGAACCGGAAATTGCCAGCACTTTCATATCCCTATCCTCCCTGTCGGGTAATGGTTTTTTGACTATCCCTGGAGGCTCTTGCAAAACTGGTTTTTTTGTCATCCTGAACGAAGTGAAGGATCTCAACCTTCCGAAAATACTAGATTCTTCGCTGCGCTCAGAATGACAATTGTGGTCAATGAGGAGTTTTGCAAGAGCCTCCCTGAATTACGAGTTTCATTATAAAGGATAATAAGCTTTCTCCCACCCGGGTGGACGGAAAAAAATGACGGGAAAAATGCTTGACTCGGGGAAGGTTGCGGCGTATATTGTGAGTGAACAGTCACTCACAATTATGGGACCCAAAAATCAGACGAAAGAGTTGATCGCCCGCACCGCGCTGTGCCTCTTTGTGGAAAAGGGCATCGACGGTGCCACCATCCGGGACATCGCCGCCGCGGCCGGGATCGCCGAAGGCACCCTGTACCGGCATTATCCCGGCAAAGACGCCCTGGCCTGGGACCTGTTCAGTAAAAATTATATCGCCTTCGCCCTGGAACTCCACCGCATCCAGGCCGGTCAGGCGAGCCTACGGGCCAAACTGGAGGCCATGGTGCGGCAGTTCTGCGCCTTTTTCGACGACGACCCCGTGCTGTTCAGCTACCTGCTCCTGGCCCAGCACGGGCAGTTGCAAAAAGTGACCCCCGAGATGCCCAACCCGGTGGAAGTGGTGCGGGAAGTCCTGGCCGGAGGGATGGACCGGGGCGAGATTCCCGCCGGCGACCCTGACGTGGCTGCGGCCATGGTCTTGGGCATCGTTTTGCAGGTCGCCATCTTTAAGATTTACCAGCGTCTCACCCAGAGCCTGACCAGCCTGGCGGAGGTCCTGGTGGAAGCCAGTTGGCGGGTCTTGGCCGGCTATTCTCCGGATCACGTCCGGTAATAAGCCCCAGGCGCCTAATGGTTCACCGACTGCCCCGGGAGGCATGATCCCCTTGATTTTTCCCGCCTCATGGGCTATTTTTTATAGATTAGATTTGTAACAGAGGTAACTATGTCGCAAGAAGACAAAAAGGCCAGGATCAAGGCGGCGGCCCCGGAGGGCAAAATCGCCTGTGCCGCGGCCTTCCGCCTGGCGGAAGAGTTGGGTATTTCCAGGCAGGAGCTGGGCGAGCTGCTCAACGAACTCAAGATAAAAATCATCCATTGTCAGTTGGGTTGCTTCTGATATGGTCCACTTGTTCGGCCCGGTCCCGTCTCGCCGCCTGGGGCGGTCTTTAGGGGTTGATCTCATCCCCCCCAAGACCTGCCCCTATCACTGCATTTATTGCGAGGTGGGGCCCACCACCTGCCAGACCCGGCAGCGCTTTTCCTACCAGACCGAAGCCATTATCCAGGAGATGGCCGACTATCTCCAGGGCCCGGGCGTCAGGCCGGAGGT
>JAGVPN010000149.1 GCA_020052215.1 Syntrophobacterales bacterium | reverse complement strand
CCCTCCACCGGCAGGTTCATGTCCACCATCTCCGGCAGGGTTTTTTGCATCAGGGGGAAGAAGATGCGCTCCGTGGCCTTGGCCATGAAGCAGTCTTCCATGGGGGGACGCCCCACGATGGTGGCCGGATAAATGGGGTTCCGCCTTCGGGTGATGGCGGTGAGATGGAACACCGGGTAGTCGTCCGCCAGGGAGTAGTAGCCGGTGTGGTCGCCGAAGGGGCCTTCGGTCCGCCTCTCCCCCGGCGCCACAAAACCTTCCAGAACGATCTGGGATTCCGCCGGTACCAACAGGGGCTGGGTGACGCAGGGCACCATCTCCACCGGCTCATTCCGGAGGAACCCGGCAAAGAGGATCTCATCAATATCTTCCGGCAGGGGCGCGGTGGCCGCATAGGTCACCGCGGGGTCGGGGCCGATGGCCACCGCCACCGGCAGCGCCTCGCCTTTGGCCTCCGCCACCCGGTAATGCTGGGCCCCGCCTTTATGGGCGTGCCAGTGCATCCCGGTGGTCCGGGCATCATAGACCTGGAGGCGGTACATGCCCACGTTGCGCCGCCCGGTCTCCGGGTGGTGGGTGAACACCACCGGCAGGGTGATGAAGGGGCCGCCGTCCTCGGGCCAGCAGGTGAGGACCGGGATTTTTCCCAGGTCCACGGCGTCGCCGGTATGGATGATCTCCTGGCAGGCGGCCTTACTGACCTCTTTGGGGAACATCCGCCCCAGGCGGGCCAGCTTGGGAATCAGCTTGAGCTTCTTCATCAGGGTGTTGGCTTCCGCCTCCATGAAGCTCAAAAGGTCGGTGGCGATGTCGTCCAGAGACGCAACCTCCAACGCCAGGCACATGCGCCGCATGGACCCGAAGGCGTTCATCAGCACCGGCATCTCAAAGCCGGGCACCGCTTCAAACAGCAGGGCCGGGCCGCCGGCCTTGCAGACCCGGTCGGTGATTTCGGTGATCGTCAGATACGGGCTCACCGGCTCCTGGATGCGCACCAACTCCCCGGCCTGTTCCAGCCGGGTAATGAATTCCTGTAAATGGCGGTAGCCCATAGATTCCCTTTCGGAAAAGCGGTTAGGTCTCAGCTTGCAGAAAGCCGGTAGCCATAAACCGCGCTGAGAATGACAAACAGAACCCGATTAATTCGCCAAGCCACGAATTTCCTTAACCACAACGACCCAATATTTTTTCCTTTCAATTCCGGATCGTTTTTCCAAGATTCCAACAATTTCAATGCGTCTATTTTCAAAATCACCCAGCTTGGTTCCGGCAGGATCCACTTCAAGGCGGATTAACCTCTCACCCCCAATTTGCCGGGGTTCGTCAAGCTCAACCGCCCAGCCGGTGGTCTCACCCCCGATGGCCATGACTCTTATCAGCTTGCCGGCAACGGTTATATTGACTTCATGGACTTTAACTGTCTTGATCGTGCCGGTTAAATTTGGCGGGGTGAGCTCGGTTTTCGGTTCCGCCGAAACGTTCGAGACCAGGCCGATGAGCAGCCACAGCCCCACCAGCAAAGGTTTTATGCCTCTTAAGCGGCGCATGGCAGATGCCTCCCTTGGTTGGTTTTAGGGTCCCATGGCGGCCCTTTCCCTTGGCCGGGTTTGGTCTTAGGGGACATGTCTAGGAAAACCTCTCGGCCTCAACCCCAGCCATTGACTGCGCATCTCGAAAAAATACCAATTGCGGCGCTTCGTCCAATTCCCCCAGGTTATACAAATAATTGAAGAAGGTAGCCAGACCTTCCTCGTGTTCCGGGTCCAGGGAGTAATCAAGCTGATTAAAATACGCCAGAATCTGGGCCGGGGTCAGGCTGAAGCAGGCGGCGGCGATCCGGCTCAACTTCGCCAAGGACCCCAGGCCCCAATCCCGGGACCGCAGCAGCAGCCGGTGCAGGGTGGCGGTGTCCCCGGGGTGCGCGGCGGCAAAGTCCCGGCGCACGGCCCAGACCCCGAACACGAAAGGCAGGCCGGTGAGTTCCTGCCAGGCCTGCCCCAGGTCCAGTTCAAAGGGCATGGCCCCTGCGGCTTTAAGGCGCAGGGCCTCATCGCCGATGGCCATGACCGCGGCCACGTCCGCCAGGGGCGCGCCCGCCAGATGACCCCACTGGTAGAGGGGCTGCACCTCAAAGATCTCGGCCATCAGGATCTTGACCAGGGCCGCGCCGCTGGCCGAGGCGGCGCTGACCCGGATGCGGCGCCCGTCCAGCCGGGAAAACGGCACCCGGCTGAACAGGAGCACGCTGCCCACCGCCCCCCGGGAACTGATGGACAGGTCGGGCAGGAGAAAATAATCTCGGAACGCCCGGCCATACTCCATGGCGGAGATGGAGCCCAGGTCCACCTCGCCCCGGCGCATCAAGGCGTTGAGCTCCGCTGGGGTGCCCCGCACCAGGTGAAAGCTGTTTTCACCAAAGATGTTTTCCAGGGCGAAATAGATGGGCAGCACGTTGAGATAGGCAATGCGCCCGACTCGGGCCTTGGTATGCATGGACATCTTCCTTTATTAGCTGTCAGCGGTCAGCTTTCAGCGTTCAGCAAAAAACTGTAAATCTCCAGAATCAACCTGAACGTGTAGGGCGGGCACTGCCCGCCGAATAAAGTAATCGTGGCGCAATCTGACATTCATTGCTTTATCGTGAAAGTCCACCCGTAGGGGCGGTTCGCGAACCGCCCCTACAAGTAATTTCATGATTGGGGGTGGCCCCAAACGGCCATAGTGCTTTATCTTGGCTGACTGCTGACTGCTGATAGCTTCTTTCATCCCAGCCAGCGCCACTTCCCCGCCGCGCCGGCGGTAAAGAGTTCACCCCAGAAATCCTGGCCGCCCTTCAGGGGAATGAACCCCAGGGCGGCTTGCTTGCCGGGCGTCAGACTGCCGAATTCCTGGGCCCGCCTCAGGGCCAGGGCGCCGTTCAGGGTCCCCAGACGCAGCCAGAGATCCCCGGGCCAGGCGGGAAAGTTCTCATGCAGCCAGAGCATCTCCCCGAAGAGATTCAAGTCCCAGTTGCCCGCCAGGGAATCGGTGCCCAGGGCCAGGTTCACCCCTGCCTTAAGCAGGTCCGGCACCGGCGGCGTCCCGGCGCCGGTGTAGCGGTTGGCCCGGGGACACAGCACCAGCCAGGTCTGGGTGGCGGCCAGGAGGCGGCAATCCGCCGCGGTAAGCTGGGTTCCGTGGACCGTGAGGGTTCGGGGGCCCAGGAATTCCAGGCGGTCAAGGTAGGCCGGGGGACTTACTCCGGGGGGCGGAAAATCCGGAACCCAGCGTCCCCGGCGTTGCAGCAAGCCCTCGAAGAAGCCCTTGCCTCTCGCCAAAAAGTCAATTTCCGCCTGGGATTCGGCCAAGTGCACCGTCTGAAGCCCAGACCGGGCGCCGTTCCACGCCGCTACGGCCCGGAACAAGGCGGCGGACACGGAATAGGGAGCATGGGCCGCGGCGGAGATCCAGGCTGTGCCCGCCACCTCGGGCCGGCCGAACCAGGGGAAGCGCTCCGGCAGGTCAAAGGTCGAAAGCAGGTCGAACCCCAGGCACTCATAGAACAGGTGGTAGGCCAGCGGGCCGGCCGTCAGAAACGGCCAGGAGGCCCCGGTGTTGGTGACCTCCCCCACCAGGACCGCGCCGTTCTGCCGCAAAGCCTCTATGGCCTGGGCGATGCCGGCCTCTATCTCTCCCGGAGACAGCGCCCCATACGCGGCCAGAGTCGCTTCCAGCCAATCCTCCCAACGTTCCTGGGGCGGCACCCGCCCGGCCAGGGCGGAAAACTCCAGGTGGACGTGGCAGTTCACCACCCCGGGCAGGATGGCGCCCTCGCCGTGTTCGCAGATCAGACCGGTAAAGCCGGTCAAAACTTCAGCCGCCGGCCCCACCGCCGCGATCCGGTCGCCCTTCACCACCACCGCCCCATCCCGGATGGGAGGCCCGCTCACCGGCAGGACCCATTGGCTCACATGGGCGATCATTTCGGTTTTATCGGCATCAATTAGTTTTTCACCACGAACTTCCGTTTATTCGCCATGATTACCAGGCGAAATCAGCACTGTCCGGTTAGAAAATTGCATACGGTTGTTCTGCCCTCACCCCAACCCTCCCCCCGAAGCGGGTGGAGAGGGAGTAGGTGATGTCGCCTGGTTTAGTAACCATAAAATATAATATCTGTCCCACTTTTTTCCCTCTCCCCCAATGGGGGAGAGGGTCAGGGTGAGGGGGAAGTAATCTTTTCGGAGCAAAAAGTGCGTTAGCGAGTTTATGAATTGTTGGACGACGTATAACGAGCATCCTCCTTTGCAAAAACCAAACCGGACAGTGCTGAGGCGAAATGATTCCTTTTTTCCCTTTTCCCCCATCATCTTACCCAGGTCCGCCAGTCATCACCGATATCGCCCCTCAGGCGGTAGCGTTCCATCAGCCGGGGGCAGGGGCAGCGGCGGGAGGTTGCGGCCAGGGCTGGCAACAGCCTTATGATTAACTCCGGCCAGGCCGCTTCCACCGCCCGCACCCGCGCCACTTCCGCCGGGGTGGCCAGCCCTTCAAACAGCACCCCGGGCTGATAGGGCCGATCCACCAACCCTTCGGCATAATTCACCACGTAGGTCAGGGCCGTGTAACAAAACTCCAGTTCCCGGGCCAGGAAGACCTCGGGCGCCAGGGTCTGGCCCACCAGGTCGCCCCCCAGGAGGCCGAACTTGCAGATTTCCGCGGCGGTTTCGAGGCGCGGGCCAGTGGTGGCCACGTAGACCGCCCGATCATGCACCGGAAAGGGAACCTCCGCCAGCGCTCCCAGCATCGCCGCCCGGAGCTCCGGGCAGAACAGGGGGTGGTGCCTGATAAAACCCCACCCCACCCCGGAATAGAAGGTGTGGGGTCCGCCCTGGCCTTCGTCCAGCACGTCGTGGGGCGCCACCAGGTCCCCCGGGGCCATCTCCTCCCTGAGCGACCCGGGCGCCACCCAGGCCAGGATCTTGCTCACCCCCAACGCTTTCAAGGCGAAGAGATTGGCCCGGGCATTGATGAACGGCGCGGATATTTCGTAACCCGCCTCCCCGTGCCGGGACAGCACGACAAAATCAATCCCCCCCTGCCGGAACCAATGCACCGGGCGGCTGTCCCCATACGGGGTGGAGTAAACCTCGGTGTGGTGCGGCTCCAAACCCGCCGCCGCCAAGGCTTGATGCGCCCCTACCCGGGCGATTATGGCTATCGTTGGTGTCATTTGGCTTCTTATCTGCTCGTTCCCAAGCTGCTGCTTGAAAAGTTCAAAGTTCAAAGTTCAAGGTTGCCGTCGCAGTCAGAAACGAAGGGTGCGTCTTACGCACCGGATAATTCACGAGAATCAGCGGAAACGGCGGGCAGTGCCCGCCCTACATATCTACTGCTCACTGCTAGCTTCCAAATTATACCGATGATCCCTGACCCGCGGCTCGTAGCCGCACTGGCGGATCAGGGTGTCGATTTCGGCCCGGGTCAGGCGGAAGCCCACGCCGGTGGCGGCCACCACGTTTTCTTCCAGCATGGTGGAGCCAAAGTCGTCGGCCCCGAATTTCAGGGCCACCTGGGCCACCTTGGGTCCCTGGGTCACCCAGGAGACCTGGAGATGGGGCACGTTGTCCAGCACCAGACGGGAGATAGCCAGGGTTTTCAGGTACTCCACCGCGCCCAGGGCCGCGCCCGCCAGGTTGGTGCCTCCCGGCTGGTAGGTCCAGGGGATAAAGGCGGTGAAGCCGCCGGTATCGTCCTGGAGTTCCCGAATTTTGACCAGGTGTTCCACCCGTTCCGCCCGGGTCTCCAGGTGGCCGAACATCATGGTGGCGCTGGTTTTTAAACCGGCGCGGTGGGCCGCGGCCATGACCTCCAGCCACTGGAAGGCCGAGCATTTATGCGGTGAAATCTGCTGCCGCACCCGGTCCACCAGGATCTCGGCCCCGCCCCCGGGAATGGAACTGAGCCCCGCGTCCATCAGGCGGCGAATCAGTTCTTCCAGGCTGAGAGCGTTGTTTTCGGCCAGATAAAAAATCTCCGGCGGGGAGAAGCCGTGGACCGCCAGGCCGAAGCCCCGGATGAAACTCACGAGTTCTAGATAATAGGCCAGGGATAGCTCCGGGTTGAGGCCGCCCTGGAGCAGGACCCCGCTGCCGCCGAGGGCCTTGAGTTCCGTGAGCTTGGCCGCGAGCGTCTCCCAGTCAAGAACGTAGCCGTCGCCGGCCCCGGGAGGCCGGTAAAAGGCGCAGAAGCGGCAGCCAGAGGTGCAGATGTTGGTGTAGTTGATATTCCGGTCGATGACGAAGGTGACCCGGTTGCCGGGATTGAGGCGCCGGCGCACCCGGTCGGCCGCGGCCCCTAAGGTCAGGAGGTCCAGGTCCCACAGTTGCCGGGCTTGATCACGATCCAGACGCTTGCCAAAAATCATCCGTTAACCTCTATAGTTCTGTCTCACCAAACCTACTGACTACTGACTACTGACCACTACCCGATACAGGGTATCCCGTTCCACCGGCTCGCAGCCCGCCTCCCGGATCAGGGCTTGCAACTGGGCCCGGGTCAGCCCCTGGGGGGTCTGGGCCCCGGCCATGTGGGTGATGCGCTCCTCCATCACCGTGCCGTCCACGTCGTCCACCCCGAAACACAGGGAGATTTGGGAGAGTTTCGGACCCAGCATCACCCAAAAAGCCTTGATGTGGGGAAAATTGTCCAGCATCAGCCGGGAGATGGCCAGGGTCTTGAGGTCGTCGATGGCGCTGGGGCCGGCCAGATCGCTCAAGCCGGTGTTGGCCGGGTGGAAGGCCAGGGGAATAAAGGCCAAAAAGCCGCCGGTCTCATCCTGAGCTTCCCTCAGCCTTACCAGATGGTCCACCCGCTCCGCCACGGTCTCCAGGTGGCCATAGAGCATGGTGGCGTTGGTGTTGAGGTCGAGGCCGTGGGCCACCTGGGCCACCTCTATCCAGCCCTCGGGGGAGAGCTTTTCCGGACAGAGGCTTTGGCGCACCCGGGGACTGAAGACTTCGGCGCCGCCGCCGGGGAGCGACCCCAGGCCCGCCTCTTTCAAGGCCGCCAGGGTATCGGGCAGGCTCAGGCCGGCCTTTTGGGCCAGGTGGGCCACCTCCACCGCGGTGAAGGCCTGGAGGTGGACCTCCGGCCGCCGGGCCTTGATCCCCCGGAGCATGTCCAGATAATAGGCAAACGGCAGGTCGGGGTGGCAGCCGCCCACGATGTGAATCTCGGTAATGGGCTCGTGGGCCCTGGCCTCCACCTTCTCGAAGACCTCCGGGAGGCTCATCTCATAGGCCCCGGGTTCTCCGGCCTTGCGCCCGAAGGCGCAAAACTTGCAGCCGTTGACGCAGATATTGGAGTAATTGATATGCTGGTTATAGATGAAGTAGGCCCGGCGGCCGTGGAGGCGCTCCTTAACCATCTGGGCCAGGCGTCCCACCCCCAACAGATCGGGGCTGTCGAACAGGGTGCCGCCGTCTTCCCGACTCAGACGCGCCCCCGCCGCCACCTTGTCATAAATGGGATGAAGCGCCGGGTCCTGGATGCCTGAAAGGACCATGAGTATCTCCTTCATGACCGAGTGGTCATATGAATTGAAAAAAAATTTGGAACAGGGCGGGCGTCCCCGCCCGCCGCCTTTGGTGGCGCAGGCTTCCAGCCTGCGCAGGCGCACCGGCAAGATGCCGGTGCCACCAAAAACTTTTACTGTCAAGCGCGGTCAGTTATTACCTTACTTTAGGTCTTTACTGCTTACTGACCACTGCTCAGGCCATCAGGCCATCCTTCAGAAGGCCGACGAGTTCCCGAACATGTTGATGGATGGCCGCGTCCGTGGCCTGGTGCAGGCCCAGGGTGACGTCCAGGGCCGGGACCGCCACGGCCTGGAGGAACCGGTCGAACACCGCGTCCAGGAGAAACAGGGTCGCGTCCCGGGGGACGCCGGGCCGCAGTTCACCCCGGCTCTGGGCCCGGCGCACCAGGGAGGCGAAATATTCCGTGGCGTGGCGGCGCACTGCGGCCAGGAATTCTTCCCGGAACGGTACGTTTTTATCGAACTGAATCTTCAGATAGAGGCTGAAAATCCGGGGATGCTCCCGGGAGAAGGCCACCCCGGCCAGGAGGGATTTTTCCAGCCGGACAAAAAAATTCTCTTCCAGGGTCTCTTCCTTGACCGTGGTCAGGGTGCGCCGCACCAGCTTGAGGGCAAACTGGAAGATATAGGCAAACATCCCTTCTTTGTTGGGAAAATACTGGTAGAGGGAGCCTTTGGCGATCCCCGCCTGGGCCACCATGCGGTTCAGGGAGGCTTGATGATAGCCCTGGTCGGCGAACTCCGCCAGCGCGGCAGTCAGCACCCGTTCCTGCTTGTCCGGGGGCAGGTGCCGAAAAGTCGAGAGGGCCGCTTCTTCACTCATGACCACTTGGTCATATCAAAACCCTGGCCGGATGACAAGGGATTTTTACCGTGTTGGTTGGGCTTCTTGAGCAAAGGGTTTTTCAACTGGAGATTGTTTTTTTGTAGCCGCAGGCTTCAGCCTGCGCCAGCACAGGCGGGACGCCTGTGCCACCATTTCCTGGTTCCCAAGCTTGGCTTGGGAACCCAAATGGGATCAAAGCTCCGATTTGAGGGCCAAGCAAAACCTGACGCCCAGGCCAAAGAAGGCTTCGCGGTGGCGGCTGGGCTGTACGACAAAGTGCAGATATGGTTTGGGTATCAAAGTATTTTGGCAGGACCCCAAGGTGGGGGTACGGGGCAGTGATGATGAAGGCAACGAAAAGCAACCCCCTTTGTTTTAGGAGGTTTTTCAATTAGTGTGGCACTTCGGTTTGGACCACCCATGGATGTCATCTATTCTAAAATCGGCCTGAAGTTACCAGAGCATCAATCTAAAGTATATCCCTTCTCTTGGAAGAGCTTCGTACAAGCTTCTGCCACCTCTGCATCATAAAGGATGCCCTTATGCTTGGTGATTTCCTCCATGGCCGCCTCAATCCCCAGGGCCGGGCGGTAGGGCCGGTGGGAGGCCATGGCCTCCACCACGTCGGCCACCGCCAGGATTCTGGCTCCTAAAATGATATCATGGCCTTCCAAGCCACAGGGATACCCCGAGCCATCAAGCCTTTCGTGATGCTGCGCCACAATTTGGGTTACCGGAAAAGGGAAATCTATACCCGCAAAGATCTCGCAGCCGGCTTGGGAGTGCCCCTTTATGAGGTTGTACTCCGTATCACTCAAACGGCCGGGCTTAGAGAGGATCTCGGCGGGCACCCCGATTTTTCCAATATCATG
>JAGVPN010000447.1 GCA_020052215.1 Syntrophobacterales bacterium | reverse complement strand
TCGAGGTAACCCGAACTCATGTTAAAGTGGCTACGCAGATCTACGCGATCCTGGTTCATTTACCTGGCCATCGGGGCCATCGTGGTGGTGTTCATCTTTTTCGGCGTGGGCTCTTACAAAGCGTCCCGGGCCCAGGATGCGGCCGAAGTCAACGGCGCCGTCATCCCTATGACCGAATTCGGGCGGCAATTCAACGAGTTGGTGAAGCGATACCAGGAGAAGACCGGGGCCGAGGTGACGCCCGAGATGATCAAGTCCCTGCGGCTCAAGGAGATGGCCCTGAGCCAGCTCGTTGAAGAGGTCCTGCTCCTCCAGGCCGGGCGCCGCCTGGGCCTTGAGGTAACCGATGCCGAGTTGCGGCGCCAGATTGAGAGCTACCCCTTCTTCCAGCAAGACGGCAAGTTTGACCAAAAGCGGTATGACTGGCTGCTGTCCCGGCACCGCCTGAGCCCCCAGGGTTTCGAGGCCCAGGAACGCCGGCAACTCCTCCTGCGCAAGGTCATTGAGGAAGTGACTTCCTTTGCCAAGGTCTCGGACGCGGAACTCCAGGAGTTCTTCCGGATGGCCAAAGAGGAGGTGGAGGTTAACTACCTGGTGGTGTCCCCGGAAAAATTCCTGGCCCGGGAAAACCCCCCGGACGGGGCGGTGGCCCGCTATTACCAGGAGAACGAAGCGGAATTTCGCCTGCCGGACCGGGCCCGGGTTAACTACCTGTTCTTCCGGACCAAGGATTTTCTCAACCGGGTCCAGCTCACCCCCACGGCCGTGGAAGATTACCTCAAGGAACACCAGGAGGAGTACACCCGGCCCAGGGTGATTCGGGTGCAGCAGATCCTGCTCACCCTGGCCCCCAAGGCCACGGACGCCGAGCGTCGGCAGGCGGCCCAAAAGGCCCAGGAATTGCTGGGCAAGGCCAGAGCGGGGCAGGATTTCGCCGGTCTGGCCCGGGCTCACTCCCAGGACGCCGCCAGCCGGGATAAGGGCGGGGACCTGGGCTTGGTCCGGCGGGGCCAGAACCCCCCGGAATGGGAGAAGGTCGCGTTTGGCCTCAAACCGGGGACCATGGGCCTGGCCGCCACCAGCAAGGGGATTTACCTGATCAGGCTGGAGGAAATCAAGGAAACGGAGCGCCTCCCCGACGCCGCCAAGCAGGTGGAGTCGCGTCTCCACGGGGAAAAGGCCCGGCAACTGGCCAGAGACGCGGCCCAGCAGGCTCGGGAAGAGCTGTCCCGGGGCGCCCTGGCCCAGGTGGCGCAGAAATTGGGGGTCACCCCCCAGCAGACCCCGCTCATCGCCCTGTCAGGGACCGTCCCGGGGCTGGGGAGGCAACCCGCCTTCAACCAGGCCGCCCTGCGCCTCAAGCCCCAGGAGATCAGCAAGGTGGTGGAGCTGCCCGAAGGGTTCGCCGTCCTTAAAGGTGAGGAACATCAGGCGGCGCACCTGCCTCCTCTGGCCCAGATCAAGGACCAGGTGAAGGCGGCGTTGAAGAAAAGTCTGGCCCGGAAGCAGGCGGAACAGGAAGCCACCCGGCTGTTGGGGGAACTCCGGCAAGGGAAACCCTGGGCTCAGGTGGCGGCCGCCGCCGGCCTGCCCGTCAAGGACAGCGGCTTTTTTACCCGGTTCCAGGGTTTTCTGGGCCAGCAACAGGCCGAGTCCATGACCGGCGCCGCTTTTCAACTTTCCCGGCAGCACCCCTATCCCGAGAAACCCCTGTGGTGGCAGAACCAGTATTACCTGCTGGCCTTTAAGGCTCGGCGGGAGCCGAATGCCCAGGAATTTCAAAAAGAGCGGGACCAGATGCGAGCCCAGTTCCTCAATCAGAAGCAGCAGCTCCTCTTCGCCTCCTGGCTGGACGGGGAGCGCCGGCGCGCCAAAATCGAGGTTTTTGTCCAGCCTTGAGAGGAGCCGGCTCCCCGAAACAGGCCCGGGACCCTGACCATACCGACCCGAGGCGCTCTTTCCCGGTGCGCGGGCTGGCGTCCGGTCGCCGGGGGAAATTTGTCTCGGAGTCGGCGCTTCAAATGTGATAAAATAAACTCCGGGAGAGAAAGAGTAACTGCCGACACTTGAGGGTGATATAACGTGTTTGCCAATATATCCGAATAGTTTTCTTCCCGGCACTGGCCATCGAGAGGAGATAACATGTTCCAAAGTGTGATTAGCTTTCTAGGCGCCCCTTTCACCGAACTCATCATTTTCATTCTGCTCGTGGCGTATTTTGTCATCCACCGCCATGACAAGCAAGGAATCAGTTTGCTGAAGGTATTCAGCCTATTGATTATCTTCATCTATTTCGCCTGGATGCCTATTGTCTGGCCATCCCTGATTCCCTCGTCGATGCTTACCCTCAGCGTTTTCGGCATGTTTGTCGTCAACTTCTACTTTTTGTACAGCCTGATCCTGGCCCGCATCGAACGGCCGTATCGCCAAGCCCTGGCCAATCTGGTCCGGGAACCGGAAAAGCACGAGATTTTCCGTGAGATCTGGAGTTCAGGCAAGAGATTCTATTATTATTCTTATATCTTTCAATCTCTGTTCAGCGGGGTCAATCCGTTCCACTTTCTCAGTGATATCGCCAACGATCGGGTGCGGGACGATATCAAGGATGCCTTGCGTCAATTGGGAGTGGAAAAGAAGCTGATCTCACTTTCGCTGATGGTGGGGTTCATGAAGAGCCGCCTGGCCAGCGATCAAAACCTGCCAGCAGACTTCAAAGAGGTGATGGGAAAAACCCTGGATGATCTGGAGAAACATCCCTGGCTCGAGGAACAGGTCAACGAATTTCTCCGCATTGCCACGGAATCCCCCGAAGACTTACATTTTCCGGAATGGATGTCAGCCTTTGAAAACAGCGTCACCGGGAATAAGTAGCCCCGGTCTACCTTCCCAAGGCGTTGGACATTACTACTCACCCTGAAGCCCGCAGTGCCGCCGTCACCTTAGGCCGGTCCCCGGCGGTCCGGCCCGCGGCACATCGCGCCCTGGCCACTCGGGACCGGCTGCTTGCCGGCTATCCCCTCTGGGAAGCCTGGCGCGCTCAAGCCCGAGCCAGCAAAACCGAGGCCGTGGCCCGGCTGGATGAACTCCTGGATGATTTGGAGCGGGCCGTGACCGCCTGGGGCGGCCGGGTGCTCCGGGCCCGGGATGCCGCCCAGGCCCGCCGGCTTATCCTGGACGTGGCCCGGGAACACGGGGTCGAGACGGTGGTCAAAGCCAAGTCCATGACCGCCGAGGAAATCGGCCTCAATCCGGCCCTGACCGCGGCGGGCCTCCAGGTCATGGAGACGGACCTGGGGGAGTTCATTGTCCAGCTGGCCGGCCATCCCCCGGCGCATCTCACCGCCCCGGCCCTCCACCTGAATCGCCGCCAGATCGCCGACCTATTTGCGGCCCACCTGGGACTCCGGTCCCCGGCGGACCCCGAGGCCCTGGCCCGGCTGGCTACAGCCTATATCAAGCCGCATTTCTTCGAGGCCCAGATGGGCATCACCGGGGTAAACTTCGCAACCCCGGAGGGCGCCCTGGTCCTGCTGGAAAATGAAAGCAACCTGCGCTTCACCGCGACCCTGCCCAAAATTCACCTGGCCCTGATGGGCCTGGAAAAAATCGTTCCTCGGCTGGCCGACGTGGAGGCCATGCTGCGGCTGTTGCCCGCCAGCGCCACCGGCCAACGACTTACGGCCCTGGTCCACTTTATCCAGGGGCTCAAGGTCCAGCCCCGGGGGAACCAAATCTTTTACCTGGTGATCCTGGATAATGGCCGGCGGCGCCTGGCCGCGGACCCGGAGTTGGCCGAGGCCTTGTACTGCCTCCGCTGCGGGGCCTGCCTCAACGTTTGTCCGATTTTTCAGGTGGGCGCCGCCCACCTGTACGGCCGGGTCTATCCCGGGGCCATCGGCATTCTGCTGGCCCCGTACCTGGCTCCGGTAGGGGATATCTGCGATCTCTGTACCCAATGCGGGGCCTGCCAGGAGATCTGTCCGGTGGGCATCCGGCTGGCGGATAACATCCGCGGGCTGCGCCGGCACAGCCGGCGCTTTCGGCGGCTCCGGGGCTTGACCTATGCGGCTGGGGCGGTGCTCAGCCGGCCCCGCTGGTACCGGGGCCTGGAGCCGGCCACCCGGGGACTGGTGGGGCTGGCGGCCCGCCACGGCAGAGGCCTTTCCAGGCTCCCGGCCCTATCCCCGGAAAGCTTCCATCGGCAACAACAGGGCCGCCGGCGTGAGGCCCTCCTGGGTGACGAGGATCAGGGAAGGCCCCCTCTGCCACCTTGCCAGGCGCCCCGCGCCCCTGGGCCTGACAGAGGTGAATCCGGGCGGGTGGCAGCGACCGAAAACCCGGACCTCGACTCTCCCACCTCACTGCTGGCGAAACGGCTTCGGGAAGCCGGCAGTTCACTCGCAGAGGTTAAAGGCCCGGCCGACCTGGCCCGGCGGCTGGCCGCGGAGGCAGAACCCTTGTGGTTGGAAGACCATCCCTGGCTGCGGGAAGTGGCCGGCGAGCTCGAAAAGCTGGGAGTCAAGCACCTTATAGCCCAGGCCGACTGGGCCCCTGAGGCCGGCACCGCGGTTACCGTGGGCCTGGGGGCCATTCCGGAAACCGGGAGCGTCCTGGTGGATTCCGGCGCGGGCCCCGGGGCCGTCCTGGCCTTTCGGGCCGAAAAACAGATCGTCCTGCTGCCCCGGCCTAGCTCCAGCCTGAGTCTGGGCCAGGCCCTGGAATATGTCCGACGCCGGGGACCGGGCCTGGTGAGCTGGCTCACCGGCCCCAGCCGGACCGCGGACATCGAAAAAGTGCTGGTGCTGGGCGCCCAGGGGCCGATTAATCTTGAGATTTTCCTGTACCAGGAGGAGGTCTGATGGAGCCGGCGCCGGCCACCGAAATCATCTTGCGCGTCGAGGCCCTGCAACAAGCGCTGGGGCCGGCCGGCATCAGCCTGGCCCTGATCCGCCAGCCCGCCGCCCTGTTCTACTATGCCGGGACGCTGGTGGACGGGTTCCTGGCGGTGGCGCCTTCGGGTCAGCCATCGCTGTTGGTGCGCCGCCCCCACCACCGGGACCACCCGGGGCCTGGCCCCTGGCCCCGGGTCCTTTACCGGGATTTTAAGGAACTCCCTAAGATCCTGGGGCAATCGGGACTGGAACCCCGGGACGCCGTGGCCCTGGAACTGGATGTCATTCCCGCCGCCTTGGTCAGGCGCATACAGGAGCAACTCTTTCCCGGCCACCCCATCGTCGACCTGTCGCCTATCATCCGGACCCAGCGCATGGTCAAGAGCGCTTACGAATTGGCCCAACTGCACCGGGCCGCGGCCATCCTGGACCAGGTCCATGAGCAGGCGCCGGCGCTTCTGAAGCCGGGCGTCTCCGAGTTGGAGGTGTCGGCCGCCCTGGAATACCGCCTGCGGCTCCTGGGCCACCAGGGGTTGGTGCGGGTGCGCAACTGGGACCTGGAGGTCTTCTATGGCCACGTCCTTTCCGGC
>JAGVPN010000134.1 GCA_020052215.1 Syntrophobacterales bacterium | reverse complement strand
TTGCAATCAAAAGGTAATTATTGGTAGCCGCAGGCTTTAGCCTGCGCCTGCACAGGCTGGAAAGCCTGTGCTACCATTTGAGTGCGAAGTGGTATAAGAAGATTAATTCAATATTTTGTAAAGAAAGTTGGTTTTTTGTCATTCTGAACGAAGCGCAGCGCAGTGAAGAATCTCTCTAAGTGCCGATAATTTTGGAGATTCTTCGCTTCGCTCAGAATGACAATAAATAGGGTTAATAATGAAAATCAACCTTAAGTTAGCGCGTATGCCCCTGGGGGGAGGGGGGTGTCAGGGGAACCCCCCGTTATAACGCGGCATTTTCACCCCCACCCTAACCCTCCCCCATCAAGGGGGAGGGAATTAAAAACTTTCCGGACGGTAAAGTATCTAATAAACTCAGTGCTCACTGCTCCCCTTCTCCTCATCCCACTTTCCTCAACGCCTCGGCGATGCTCAGCCGGGAGGCCCGCCAGGCCGGCAGCAGCGCCGCCAGGAGGCCCACCGCCAGGGCCACCGCCAGCCCCAGGATCAGGGTGGCCCGGGTGAGGGGAAAGACCCGAAAATACTGGCCCAGGGATACCTTAAAGAAATGCACCGCCGGGAAGGTCAGGACCTCCCCCACCAGGCCCCCGGCCAGGGCCAGGATCAGGGATTCCCCCAAGATGAGGCCGGCCAGGTGCCGGGCCTTGAAACCCATGGTCTTGAGGACGGCATACTCCCCCTGGCGTTCCCGGGCGTTCATGGCCATGGTGTTGGCCAGCACCACCAGGATGACGCCGATAACCACCCAGGACACCACCTGGATAGCCAGGAGAATGGCTTCGGTCATGGAAACAAACCCCAGGGCGAAGGCCTGTTCCGTTTCCGTCAGGGTCTCGGCCAGGCTGTTCTGGAAGAGCCCGTCCACCTGGGCCGCCACCCGGGGCGCCAGGTCCGGCCGGGCCACCTTGATGAGAAACCACCCCACGTTATCGGCCCGGCTGGAGCCGCTCTTCTTCAACGACTCATTCAGGTAATCCCAATGGAAAAAGAAGCGGGATTCGTCGGTGGTGGGTTCGGCCCCGGTGTAGATAGCCCGGATGATGAACTGCCATTCGCCGGGATAAATGGTGCCTTTGATGACCACGGGGTCTCCCAGCTTCCAGCCGTAGCGGGTCGCCAGGGTCCGGCCCACCGCGGCGCCCCGGCGGTCCTGGAAAAAGGCCAGCTTCTGGGCCTCGGGGATGACGTACTCGGGATAGATGGAGAAGTAGCGGCGGACCTCCACGGCAAACTTCGGGAAGAAATGCCGCTCGTCAATGTAGGTACCGCCGAACCAGCAGCCGTAGGCCAGCCCGACAATGCCGGGGATGGCCTGGATTTTGGGCAGATAGGCCATGGGCAGGGGAAAGACCAGGGAGATGGCGTTTCGGCTCACCAGGCGGGCCGGGGAGGCGGCGTCCACCCCGGAATACCAGGCCGCCACCACGGTGCGCAGCAAGGCAAAGGCCAGCACCGCCACCGCCATGCCCAGGATGGTGAGCGCGGCTCGCAGCGGATGCCGGATGGTATTGCGCCAGGTGAGTTTTAGCACGGGTTTTAGGTTCCGGGTTCTGGGTTTTAGGTGGCACAGGCTTTCCAGCCTGTGCCCAAGTATATTGTAGGGTGCCTACCTCTGGTTCCCAAGCTCAGCTTGGGAACCAGGTAAATTTTTGCTCCCGTTGATCTCTGGCCGCCAGAATTGCCAGGGCCAACAAACCTACGTCGATGAGGCGCCGCCCGGCCTGCCGCTGAGCGTGAGCCGCAGGGATCCCCTGGCTGGTCACCCGGTTATTGAGGACCAGGCACACGCCCCCGGCCCTGATCCGATACGTGGAGACCGCGGCCAGGGTCAGGTAGGCGGACATCTCCATCTCCAGGTTGAGGACCCCGGCCTGGCTGAGGCGGGCCACCTTGTGGGGATCCAGGGCGGGAAACCCCGGCGCCGTCCGGCCCTGGCCGGCGTAAAAATCCGCCGTGGTGCAGGTGAGGCCCAGGTGATGCCGCACTTTTAGGCCCTCGGCCGCCTCTCTCAGGGCCGCCACGATTTCCGGCGCGGCCTGGGGGACGAAATCCGCCGGGGCGTAAGCCTGGGTGGTATTTTCATCCCGCCAGGCCGATTCGGTGATGACCAGGTCTCCCACCTCGATATATCCTTGGAGCGCCCCGCAGGTGCCCAGGCGGATAAAAGTCACCGGATTGACGCAGTTGGCCGCTTCCACGATGGCGATGGCGCTGGCCGGGGCGCCGATGCCGGTGGCCATGACCGAGACCGGAATGTCCCGATAGATGCCGGTATAGGTGAGAAACTCCCGGTTTTTCCGCCGCATATCCACCCGGGTGAGCCGGCGGGCGATCCTCTGGGCCCGGAACGGGTCGCCGCAGGTCAGGATATAGGGCGCCAGTTCCCCGGGGGCGCAGTCGAGGTGATAAAACCGGCCCTGGGCATTTTTGGGAATGGGGCTGGTGATGTCCATGACTTATACCGAATTGCGTTCAGAAGACCATTATTGGTAGCCGCAGGCTTCAGCCTGCGGCTGCACAGGCGAGACGCCGGTGCCACCAGTTGATGGCGAAGCGGTATTAATCCCCCGGCCGCAATTGCGCCCGCCCGGCTGCCGCTTAATCATCGTGCGGCTCTGTTTCGTTCAGCAACTGCCCCTTGATGAGGCGGCGGATGCGGCCGGCGTGGGCTGCGGCTTCCGGGTCGTGGGTGACGATGATGATGGTTTTCTGAAAATCTTGGTTCAGCCGGGTCAACAGGTCCATGATTTCCCCGGCGGATTTCTTGTCCAGGTCGCCGGTGGGCTCATCCGCGGCGATGAGGGTGGGGTCGGTGACCAGGGCCCGGGCGATGGCCACCCGCTGCTGCTGGCCGCCGGAGAGCTGGGACGGGTAGTGGTTCTGGCGGTCGCTGAGGTTCACCAGTTCCAGGACCAGGTCCACGTGCTCCTTTCTCTCCCGCCGGGACAGCCGGGTGAGCAGCAGGGGCAGTTCCACGTTTTCAAAGGCGGTGAGCACCGGGATGAGGTGATAAAACTGGAAGACGAAGCCCACGTTGGCGGCCCGCCAATCCGCCAGCTGGGACTCGGTGAGGGCCGGGAGGTTGATGCCGTGCACCGTAAGGTGGCCGGAGTCCGGGCGGTCCAACCCGGCGATGAGGTTGAGCAAGGTGGTTTTCCCGGAGCCGGAAGGACCCATGAGGGCTAAAAATTCCCCGGCCCGGATGGTGAGGCTGATGTCCTGGAGGACCGGCAGCACCACGCTGCCCCGCCGATAGGATTTATTCAGGTGGGCGATGGAAACCACCGGGGCCGGGGTGAGGGCCGGGTTCCCAGTCATGACTCTTTGACTTTCACCCGGGAGCCGTCCTTCAAGGAGGCGGGCGGGTTCAGGACCACCCGGTCCCCTTCCTTGAGGCCGCCGGCGACCTCCACCAGGTCGTTCAGGGTGAGTCCCGGGGTGACGGGGACCAGCTTCACCCGGTTGCCGGTCACCAGAAAACTGTAGGTGCGGCCTTCCCGGGTGAGGAGGGCGCTTTTGGGGATGGTCAGGAGAGGCTGGCGCGCCCCCGGGTCCAGGGGCTGGGAGAGAAAGGCCACCTTGGCGCTCATTTCCGGCAGGATGCGGCCGTCCGTCTCCAGAAATTTCACCTTGGTGAGCACGGTGGCCTTGGTCCGGTCGGCGGTGGGGACAATCATGTGGACCTCGCCGGCAAAGCGCCGGTCGGGAATGGCGTCCAGGGAAATTTCACAGGGTTGTCCCAGGCGCACCTTGTCCAGGTTGGATTCCGCCACATCCACTTCCACCATCAGGGAGTTCAGGTCGGCCATGGTCACCACTGCGGCCCGGGCATTGGCCGCGGCGCCGAAAGGGGCCACCACTTCCCCCACCTCGGCATATTTAGTGGTCACCACCCCGTCGAAGGGGCCGCGGATGTAGGTGTATTCCAGGGCCGCCTGGGTATTGGCCAGCCCGGCCCGGGCCACCATGATGCGGGCCTGGGCCGCGGCCACCCCGGCCCTGGCTTTAGCGTCCCGGGCCACGGCGGTATCGAAGTCCTGCTTGGGAACCAGGTCTTGGGCCGCCAGGGTCTTATAGCGCTGGTACTGGAGACGGGCGTCCTCCAGTTCCGCCTGCGCCGCGCCCAGGTCGGCTTGGGCCTGCTTCACCTGCGCGATGGCCTGGTCCCGGGAGGCAATCAAATCCTCATTCTCCAGGGAGGCCAGGATCTGGCCCTTCTTGACCCGGCTGCCTTCTTCCACCCCCAGGTAGACCAGGCGGCCGGTGCTTTTGGAGGAAACCGCGGCCTTGCGCTGGGCCACCACGTAGCCGCTGGCGTTTAAGACCGTGTAGGCCTGGGCCGGGTAGAGGCGGGCCACCACCGTGGTGGTGACTTCCGTCGCCGCCTGGAGGGGGCCCCAGAGGTAGAGCCCGACGAGTCCCAGCCCGATCAGGCCCAGGAAAATTATGATCAGGCGGCTCCGGGAGGAGGCCGCGGCCGGGCGCCCTTCCCCCGGGCGCTGAATGCGGAGTTTGTCGAGATCAGGAGACAATGGCAAAGTTCCTGAAAAGAAATTAGGCCTTCCGCCCCGCCAGGTTCGTCAGGCCTTTCCACTTTAGCAAATCTCGGCGTAAGAGGCAATCTTCCGGGACCAGGTCCCGCCTAAGGCGGCAGAGCCCCGCCATCCCCCGGCAATCAACGATCCCTTCTTATCCTCCCTGGCGAGCCCCGCCGCATTTTTTCTTTAAAAACCGGGGGCAGAGCGTGACAAGGGTTAGCCGCCAGGGAACGGAAAACCTTGGCCTCAATGCAAGACCCGGGGTTTGACCGCCGGCAGCCAGTAAGGTTCGGGGTGGGGAGCCTCTTCCGGGGCCGGCGGGGTTGCGGCCGACAATTCCGATCGGGTCACTGTCTGCAAGACCAGGAGAGAACGCCGCAGGATGTCCAATTCTTGTAACAGTGCATCCAACGCCACAATCAGGGACTCCTGATAATGACCCTGGTCCATCAACCTCCGGGCCTCCTCCATCTTGATGAAGCTCCCGGGGCTGTTCGCCTTATCTTTCATTACCAAACCTCACCCTAAGGGAAATGTGGGCGTCTGATACCAAGTTGCCGTCAAACAAGTAATAATCCGAATTGTAGGGGCGGTTCGCGAACCGCCCCTACGGTGGTTGCAACCATAAAGCCAGAGTTACCTCTA
>JAGVPN010000207.1 GCA_020052215.1 Syntrophobacterales bacterium | reverse complement strand
TAGAGGTAATTCTGGCTTTATGGTCGCAACCACCGTAGGGGCGGTTCGCGAACCGCCCCTACAATTCGGATTATTACTTGTTTGACGGCAACTTGGTATGAGAAGGCATCAGGGAATCATGTGGAGCGGGAAATTGCCGATAAGTAGGCAGGAGGAAGGGACCATGAAGAAGATGTGCAGATTCATTATGGCTGCAGCGGCATTGATGTGTTCGGCTATACCAACGTTCGCTCAAACCACCCAGTTTGGCCCATCACAACAAAGGAATAGCTAACAAACCACTATCACGTAAACAGAGATTGGGCCTAATGGGAAGCCGCGTCAAAAGACTATAGTTAGCAACATTAACCTGCCGGAAGAACGCAAAAACCCCTCTGGGGAAATTAGATATTCAGGAGTCCCCGGTATGTGGATGAGGCAATCGAAGGCGGAGAAGGTGGCACAGCAGGAGCAGAAGCAGGTAGGGCCGTAAAAAAAAGATTCGAGGTGACAGGCGATGAAGACTATTTGGGCGACAGGATTAATGACCTTGACGATGTTGGCTGGGAGCGCCTTAGCCGCTGAGACACCCAAATACGCCGATGCGGGCACTCATAACCCCGGGGAAGGCAATGGTCCATTGAATCAGGCTGAGTAAAAATCTTCTCTTGGCCTGCCCCCAACTTCCTGATATTTTTATCTCAAGGTCGAAAAGCCCCTAAATCTCCTTCTCATACCGGCGATAATGAAAAAGGCTACCTTCAAGATTCGGCGCAAGATTATCCTGGCTTTCCTATTCAGCGTCCTGTCGGTGCTGATTTTTGCGGGCTTCAGTTTCCAGGTGCACCGGGAAATCGGCAACCGCCTGAAGTTGTTGGAACTCACCAACGACCTGTTCCAGAACCTCCTGGAGTTGCGGCGGTACGAGAAAAATTTCTTCCTTTATCGGCAGCCTGTCA
Source organism: Syntrophobacterales bacterium (assembly GCA_020052215.1). Lineage (GTDB taxonomy): Bacteria > Desulfobacterota > Desulfobaccia > Desulfobaccales > 0-14-0-80-60-11 > 0-14-0-80-60-11. Next base: position 4,228 of record JAGVPN010000207.1, on the reverse strand, counting down.
GTCTCCAGGAGGCCAAGAACTATGCCGCTCGGGTCGAAGACCTCTACCGGAGCCATGAACCGGAGATCCAAAGATTTAAAAAAGCACCCAAGACCCCGGAATTTCATCAGACCCTGAAACATTATCGGCAGGTCCTAGCGGAGATCGAATCAAGGATTAACCAGGGAGGCCAGGGCGCGGAGCGGGGGGATTTTTCATCACTGGAGGAATCCCTGCGCAATCAGGGCCAGAAATTGCTCAACATCGCGGAAAGCTGGGAAAAGGAAGAACGTCACCAGATCGACCGGCTTTTCCAGCGGGCCATGTACCTTTTCTTCGGCTCCGTGGCAGTCTTCCTGACCCTGGGAATCATGGTGGCCTTTTATGTGGCCCGGCTGCTGGTCCAGCCGCTGTTCCAAATGCAGCAAGCCATGGACAAGATTGCCCATGGCGATTTTACCCCGCTCCCCGAGTCGGAATCCCGGTCTGAGGAATTCTTTGCGCTCTTCCGGGCCTTCAACCGGATGATTCACGAACTGGAGGTGCACCAGGAGCAGTTGGTGCAATCCCGGAAAATCGCCGCGGTGGGGACCCTGACCTCGGGGATTGCCCACGAACTGAACAACCCCATCAACAACATTGTGCTCACCGCTGAGGCCCTGAAGGAGGATTTTCGTCAATTGAACCAGGAGGAAGCCCTGGGGCTGATTCAAGACATCCTGGTGCAATCGGAGCGGGCTTCGGAGATCGTCAAAGGCTTGCTGGATTTTTCCCGGTCCGAACATCCGGAATTTGAGCCGCTTTCTATAAGCCTGGTAGTCCACGATACCTTGAAACTGGTGCGAAACCAGCTTACCCTGTCCGGCATCCAGGTGGAGGAAGATCTTCCCTCGGGTCTCCCGCCCATTCACGGGAATCGCAAAAGTCTGCAGCAGGTATTTTTGAACCTCTTTATCAACGCCATCCAGGCCATGCTGGACGGGGGGACGTTGACCCTCAGGGCTTACTCTGCCGAGGACGGCCAGTGGCTCAAGGTGGAGATCGTCGATACCGGGGTGGGAATCGAACCGGAGCATCTCCCCCGCATCTTTGACCCCTTTTACACCACCAAGAAGGTGGGCCGGGGAACCGGGTTGGGTCTATCGGTGACTTACGGCATTGTGGAAAAGCACGGAGGCCACATCGAGGTGGAGAGCCGGAAGGGGAAAGGCTCCATTTTTACCGTGAGCCTTCCGGTCCATCATGAAGACTGATCCCGGCAGAGGGCTTGATGAACATCGCCGTTGTCGATGATGAGGTCATTGTTCAGAAGCGGCTGCAAGGGGCCCTGGAAAAAGAGGGGCACCGGGTGGACACCTTCGCCTCGGGGGAGGACCTGCTTCGGGACCTGGAAGGCGCCGCTTATGACCTGATCTTCCTGGATGTGGTCTTGCCGGGAATCAGCGGCATGGAAGTGTTGCAGCAGTTGAAGGCCAGGGTTCCTGACGTCGAAGTCATCCTCATCACCGGCCATGCCTCCCTTGACCATGCGGTGGCCGCCATCAAGCAGGGCGCCTTCCACTATGTCGGGAAACCCCTGCGGCTGGAAGAAATCCGCCACCTGACCCGCAAAGCCCTGGACCACAAGCGCCTGCTCCGGGAGAACCGCCAACTCAAGGCCAAGCTTGAACCCCTGGAAGGCTGGGGAGAGATGATCGGCGTCAGCCCCGGGATGAAGGAGGTCTTCCACCTCATCCGCAAGGTGGCCCCCCTGGACTGCAACGTCATCATCCAGGGGGAGAGCGGCACCGGCAAGGAACTGGTGGCCCGGCGCATCCATCGGGAAAGTGAGCGTCAGGACAAGCCCTTTGTGGCCTTTAATTGCGGCGGCTTTACCGAGGAGTTGATTGCCAGCGAGCTCTTCGGCTATGAGCGGGGGGCCTTCACCGGGGCCATTGCCACCAAGATCGGCATCCTGGAGACGGCCAACCGGGGCACGGTGTTCATGGACGAAATCGGCGATATGCCCCTGTCCATGCAAGGCAAACTCCTCCGGGTCATCCAGGAAAAGACCATTACCCGGGTGGGAGGCAACCGGCCCCTGCGGCTGGACCTGAGATTTATCGCGGCCACCAACAAGGACTTGAAAAAGGCGGTGGCCCAAGGCCGTTTCCGGGAGGACCTTTATTTCCGGCTGAATGTGGTGCAGATCGCCCTGCCCGCCCTGATGGACCGCCCGGAAGACATCCCCTTGCTGATGCAATACTTTCTCAACCAATTCAGCCAGAGGTTCGCCAAGAAGATTGCCGGGCTGGACCAGGCCGCCCGGGCGGTGCTGATGGCTTACGCTTATCCGGGGAACGTCCGGGAATTGCAAAATATCATTGAGCGGGCCGTGGCCCTGGCGGAAGCCGACACCCTGACCCTGGCCGACCTGCCGCCGGACCTGCAGGAATACGCCATCGTCCCCAACGGCCGGTGGTCCACCCTGGAAGAGACGGAAAGGGAGCACATCCGCAAGGTGCTGTCCTTCACCAACCACCAGCTGGCCGAGAGCGCCCGCATCCTGGCGCTGCCCCGCACCACCCTCTGGCGCAAAATCAAGAAATACGGCTTGTCCAAAGATAAGTGATCAGTGGTCATCAAGCAAAACGACCGCCGCAATTTCCTAACCGGACCCTGCTGATTTTTTTTTGAATACTGGCCGCAATAAACATATTTTTTGTTGACTTATACAAAAAAGTGTGCTCCGATGGCTCACCTTGAAAAAGTCAACCCCGCGGTGAGGCCGCGGTGACGGCTATTATTGCTTGAGGAGGCGCAGTCATGGGGATGCCGGTGAAATGCCGTCTGCTGGCGGTGGCGCTGGTTGTCTGTGTCGTTCTCCTCGCCGGCGCGGCCCAGGCGATCTCGGTCCACAAGCTCGGCGGGTTCACGGTCAGCGAGGTGGCCGGCAACACTACGTTCTTTACGAACCTGGGTGGCGGTGATTATTATCGCATCAATTACTGGAACGCACCCGGCACGAAAATCAGTGGCGACGCCAACCATGCCGGCTCGGCCTCGCTCCTCTTTACGGCGGACCCAGGCAAGTGGTTCACTACGATCTCCGTAGGCACTTTCGGCGATTACGGTGTCTCCAGCGCCGGCGGCCACGTGTGGGCCTGGAACGGCGTGCAGCTGACCAATGGGGCCACCTATGGGCCGATCTACCCCCCCACATGGTACTACGGAATCCCTGGAGGTCAAAGCAGCTACGGCAACCAAGATGGCCCCTATTGGTCCGACATCTCTGTGAACGCCGGAAGCTTCACATTAATATTCTCGGAAGGCCTCGAATCCAGAGGTACCGGAGGGGACTGGTCGTCATATGTGCAGCCGAAATACATATGGGTTGAGGCCGCTGAACTGTCACCCGTCCCCCTCCCCTCCGCCCTGCTCCTCTTGGGCTCGGGGTTGGCGGGTCTGGCGGGTTGGCGGAGGTTCAGGAAGGGTTAACCAGCTATTCCCTCTCAGCAACGAATAAGGCAGGGCCAGTCATGGCCCTGCCTTTTTTGATGTGCCGAGCCTGCACCGCCGCTTGGAGATGAAAATCCAAAAGGCGGGAGGCGCTTTGCTTTCCCCTCCTACGGCCCTCTCCTTTAAACGTCCATGAACCACAAATGTCTCACCCCCGAGGATGAAAAATCCCCCCTGCCCCCCTTTTCCAAAGGGGGGTTTAAAAGTCCCCCTTTAGCAAAGGGGGATTTAGGGGGATTTGAAGTTTTTCGCGGTAAAGCCGCCGAGATTCTTCACTCCGCTGCGCTCCGTTCAGAATGACATGAATTTTCATAGTTTTTTGACTGCGAATTTATATGAAAGTGTAGGGCAGGCGCCCTCGCCTGCCAAGGGACAGCCGGAGGCGGCTGTTCTACATTTCACCGCCGAGGGCGACGGTGCTACATTTTCATGCTTCGTTGTGTCCGGGAGGAAATGATCGTTCGTATTAAAACGGTTTCTTCTTCAGTTTCAAAATGAACCACCAAATTAATCCATAAAACCAATAAGTTAACCAGTCTAACCCTCTTGATCTTTTCAATATGAAACTGCGCCGGAACTCACCTAAAGCATAACTCCCGGATATAACTGATTAATTAAGAATGGAACAGTTACTGCATTGGCCGGTAATTGATGAAAAAGCTGGTCCTCTTAGCCATCGACATGGAAACCCCGGCGTTGTGGGCCGCCTCGTACGCGGTGCAGTTGGCGGCCCGCCTGGGGTTGTCCCTGG
>JAGVPN010000471.1 GCA_020052215.1 Syntrophobacterales bacterium | reverse complement strand
GAGCCAACCCGCCACCCCCAAAAGCAGGGCGTCTTCCAGGATGGACTCCAACCCCACCTGGCGCTGGAAGAACAGGCCGCAGCCGCAATCAATTTTCAGGCCCCGGGCTATGGAGATGGGAGCTATTATTAGCCCCACAGGAGGCGGGGCATGAGGGCGGTGTAGATTTTTCCCTGCATGTCTTCGTCCAGGGTGCGGTTGGCGATCAGTTCCTGGATGGTTTCATCCCGGAGCCGGAGGAAATCGGCGTATTCCTGGTGGAGTCGCCGGCATTCTTCCGGGTCGTGGGGGAGGCGCACCAGGCCGTGGAGGCCGGAGCGGGCCAGGAGGATGATGAGGGGGTCTTGTTCCGGGGTTTTGGTAATGAGGTTGGCGAGGGGTTTTTTGCCTTTCAGGAAGACCACGCCCCGATCGTACAGGAGGGGATTGGTGTCTTTCAGGAGGTGGGGAACGCCTTCGCCGGGGAGATCGAAGGTGTCGAAGGGCTTGGTCGGGTCCAGGAAGTCGGGATCGTAGCCGCGGAGCAAGTCGGGGTGGCTCTCGCTCATTTCGGCCAGGATTTGAGCGGCGATCTCCGTAGGACTGGCCTGGCCCCGGCGCCGGGCCTTATTCTTATTGGCAATGGCCTTTTCTTCTTTCTGGCGGGTTAACTCGAAGAACTCCCGCAGATAGTCGTAAAGCTCCTCTCGGAGTTCTTGCCGCCGCGCCGCGGACTCCACGCCCAGCATTTCCAGGACCGCATCGTCCAGTTCCCGACGGTCGGCCAGGTCCAGTTCGCAGAGGTCGGAGAGTTTTTCCAGTTCGGCTTCTTTCCCCGCCTGGGTATAGGCCATGTGCCGTAAACGCCGCTCAGGAATAAAACCTACGACCTCCCTATCGAGCATTTTGTCAAACGATAAATTTATTTTATCAATGAGTGGTTGTGAATTATAATGTACAATATCTGGAACCAACATCATTTTTGCAGAATACACATCTAATTGAATGTTACCTTCATTGCCGAGAATCCTTGCATAAATTAAGCGTGATAAAATGGAAATAGTGCTATTTAATATAGCGCAAAGCGGCTTAACTATGTCATTTTGTACATTATATATTCCGAGTAGCGATGAATTGATATGAGTTTTTTCTGGATTTAGGAATGAAATAAGCCTATATTGTTGTATTTTAGGTAATATTATATCTGCCCGTTTATTTAATGTTAGGTCGTACCAATCATGTTCTTTGGTGGCACGACCGGCTACCGTCGAACCCATGTGAACATTTCGTTTCTCCCCCCAACGAATATATCTATGAACCAATGTAGTTTTAAGCTCATCCTTTGAATCACTTACAAAGAGCATCATGTGAGAGCAATCCTGGGGGTCTACAGAAAACCTATTGACCTGCATAAGGTTATGGACTTCCGGTTCCAGATATCTGGCTTCAATGGGCCGGATTTCGCCTCTTCCTTCCCCGCAGCGCACCAGCTTGACCTGGCCGGATTCCACGGTTTTCCGGGGGACGCCATAGGTTGTTTTAAAATCGTTGGGGTCGGCATGGCCAGCAAGGCACTGCTCACTGGCGTCGATGGGGAAAAAGAAGCTGTCATTGCCGGTTTTCACCCCGAAGCGCACATCCGCAATGTCCCCCAAGTGGGTGAAACGAGTTCCCAAGTTATCCAATAACTCAAACCACAGGTCCGGGGCGCGCAGAAAAATCCCCCACTTGCCCCCGTAATATTCACCGTCTTGAAGTTCGGGGTCATCGTTGGCGGGGTGTTTGGACCGGCCCATGATCACCCCCAGCCGTACTCCGTCTTTCCACAAATCCCCCTGGCGCACCAAGCGGGCGCGGTACCGTTCATTAACAGTGTTGGCTTGCAGAGCCAGGATTTCATTGCGAAAATCGTCTGCGGCCTCGAAAGCCCCTCCCGCGGTGACATCATGGGTGAGAATCTCCCGGATGGGGCGGCGCAGTTGCACGAAGCGCACCGGGTTCAGCATCCGCTTTTTTTCTTCCGGTTGACGGCGAAGAATGGTCACCGCGGTGGCCACCCGGGCCCCCACAAACCAGGGTTCGTCGATGCTCTCGAACACGGCCACGATCTCGAAGTTCCGGAGAATCCATTCTTGCAGGCGGAAGCCGTATTCCACATCCAGCCACTGGCTGGAGGTGAGCAAACAGAGATAGCCGTCCTCTTTCAAGAAGCCGGCGGCATGGGGCCAGAAATAGCAGTGAATGTCACTGCGGCCTCCCAGGTTGGCCCCCATCTCCCGCTGCACCAGGGCCTGATAATATTCTTTGGTGCCGCGCTCCGGGTTTTTGCCATTTTTGGCTTTACGAATCTGTTCCTGCCGGACATAAGGGGGATTGCCGATGACCGCATCCAGGCGGGGAATTTCTACTTTCCGGCGCTGGATTTTTCCCAGGCCCTTACTGTGGATCGGCAAAGACATGAAGGCCTTGTCCGCCTTCAGGTCGAAAAAGTCGCTGCGAACAATCTGGGGATAATTTTCGGCGTCAATGAGGTCCCGGGTAGCCAGGTTGATGGTGGTGAGGTGGGCGGCAAACTCATCGACATCTACCCCGAAGAGATCGGAGAGCAGTTCTCCGTGTTTCCGTCCAGGTGCCAGGATTCGTTTGCGGGCATAAGCCCGCACCAGGAAGGTGCCACCGCCGCAGGCCGGGTCCATCACCTTCTCCTGGCCGCGGGTAATGCAAAAACTGTTGATGAGGTCCACCACCTCAACGCGGGTATAGAATTGCCCATATTTCTTGCGTTCTCCAGGGGATAACAGCCTTTCGAAAATATTCCCAATCACCTCATAGTCGAGCTGGGAGAAGTCGAAATCGTGGATTTGGTTAATGAGGTCGCGCCAATAGGGGACGGCGTGGTCGGAGTAAAAGGGAATGCGGTTGCCGATGCCGGTATGCTCTTCACCAAATACGGTCTCATAATCCTTAGTGACTTCCTTAGCTTGCAGGAAGTATTTCTCTAAACGGGGGTATAGATCATCCCCCTTCTTGATATTGTTGTCGACCGAGAGCTTTTCCATCATCCCGGCATAGCGTTTGAGCAGGGCCTCATGGAAGACTATCTTGTTGACCAGGGCATAGCAGGCGTACTTGGCGGCCCTCTCCAGATTATCCCGCACCCCTTCGGGGTCATCGACAATGAGCCAGCCTTTAGCCTTCATCCACAGATCGAGGTCCCTCTTTAACTTGGGCTGCTCATAGCACTTTTCCAGTTCGTCCTGGGTGTAGCAAATGGGCTGGTGGAGGGCAGCCTCCAGCATCCGAAGAAATTTTTCATCGGGCAACTGAGTGCCCAGTAGGGCCACGCCGTGGTAAATTTTGGCAAACTCAGAAAGAAAATCTGCGAGCCAGGTTTTGAGGGCCTGGATGGCGCTGGAGAGCTTAAGATGGTGTGACTTATGAACTTGAGCTACCGGCCAGGATTTAAACTGGCGGTCTTTTAAGGGAGCTTCGGCGGAATCAGTTTCCCACAGAACGAACTCATTGACGTTCCAGGTGAAGAAGAACCGGACCTCGGCAAGTCGGGCCTTTCTCCTGGCGTCTTGCACTACGGCATTGTTGTAAGGACTGCGGCCGTCATTTGCCCATGGCATCTTGACTTCGCCGGTTAGAACGGCCCTCTTATCCTGGTCAAGCAGGGTCAAATCCCGGCGCTTGCGGGAGCCGGAGCTGGGCTGCTCGCATTTCGCCCTGGAGAAGGGCAAACGGGGGGATTTGACCAGGATTTCATTGATCCAGCTCGCCACATCCGCAGTGAATTCCCATTCGTAGATTTCAGGTGTCACGATAATCCCTTATGGCGGTTAATCTTCTTGCCGGTATCATGCCGCGATAAGGGTAATCGGTCAATGAATTTGTGACCTGTCGCAGGGCCCGCCAGCCTGAGGCGCCCCAGCCCCCTTGCCTTTCTCCCACCGGGGAGACCGGCGGCCTTTGCCACCTTGGAGGTTAGGCAGGCGCCGCTCCACGAAGGTAATGAACGCGGCTCTCTGCTCCGGTTTCAGGTGCTCCTGGAAATCCAGGGAGAACCGCAGCACCTCCTCTTCCAACTTCCCCTGGAGTGCGCTTACCTCCTTCACCTTCTCTTGAATGCCCGGCCAAGCCGCCGCTCCCTCTTTGATCATTTCAAACAATTCAAATCTTTTTAGGGCCAATTCCGCCCGCAGGTCCCGCACCCGGCGGCGATGTTCGGGAAGCAGGCTCTCCAATACCCGGCGCTGTTCTGTCTCCAGGTTAAGGGTTCTCCAGATTTCCTGGGGTGGCGATGGCAAAGGACCTTGCCCTGTCATTGCTTCTCCGTGACCCTGGAGGCGCAGGTAGCCGAGGGCGGCCAGCCCCCCGAGATTGAGGGCCAGGGAAAAGACCAGCAAGCAGATCCATAAATTACGCTTCATGTGCTACTCACTTGAGGAGGGACCCGAGAGATTACCCTGAGCGCCCTCGAAAAAAGTCTTTCGCCTCGGCTACCGCGTCAACCAGCGGCCGTCCCGCAGGGTGAGAAAGGCGTAAGGCCGAATCCAGCGGAGAAAGAGAAAGGCATAAAAAGAATAGATGACCCCGTAAATGAAGTCCGCATCCCGCTCCTGCCGCAGGTAGTAAGAGGAGAGAAAGAAAGAGACCAGGGCCATGCCGCTGACAAATTTCACGATCAGGATGGGGCAGCAGAGAAACGACGCTATCATCAGGGGGAGAAAGATGGCGGTGACAGGAAACTCCAACTCCCGGACCACAAAATCCAGGATGGGCAGCAGCCGGTTTCGGGGCCGGTAGCGGGTGAACATGTAAGAGAGCTGGACCAGGGATTCCCGAAAGTTGCTGCGATCCCACCTGAGGAACATCCGGGACAGGCCCCGGTAATGCTCGGGAACCGTGGTGTAAACCACGGCGGTGCGCTGGTACACGGTGTCATAGCCTTGCCGCAGCACCAGGTTGGTAAAGGCCCGGTCCTCGCCGATGGTGCAGCGCACCCCCAGAAAGGTCTGGTGGCGCCATTCATCCAGGATGGGCATAATGGCTTCCCGGCGGTAGGCGGACAAGGCCCCGGGGGTGCAGAACATGTCGGGTTTCAGAGGGCAAAACCAGGTCAGCAGGCATAACTGTCAATCTCCTTATCCTTGATAGATGGCGGCAATCACATTTCGCCGTCAATGGATGTGCCAGTCATCGCCCACCGCCCAGGCCGGACGGCCGCTCCCGTCCCTGAGTTTCATGGAGCGGTCGCCGGTCATCTCCATGGCCAGGAGAAAGGGCTTTCCCAGGACGGAGATCAAGGAGCCGGTTACTGTCACCCGGTCTTGCCGGTCGATGGTTAGCCCCCGTTCCGCCATGTAACCCTTAGGCGCCAAGATCGCGGTCACCTGCCCTTGCGGGGTCTTCAACAGGGCATGGACGCAGTAATCCTTGCCGCTGCCAGAGAAGGCATGCTCCACCCGCACCACTTCGCCAGAGACGGTTCCCAAGGTCCCGGGGTTGAATAAGGTGCTGTAATGGAGGCGCCGCCCACCCTGCGCCCATGATGCGGATACGATGAACATCAGGCTCAAAAGCCCAATAACCACAAGATATAAGGGGCCGGGCTTTTTCATGGTTACTTGACCTCTCAATTATGGGAATGCGGATAATCGGTTTCCTGCATATATAACAGCGCCAAAATGCAAAACCGGCGCTATGAGGTAAATTTTCTTCAGGGGACCAGACCGCTGGATCTGGGTCTTTGTGGTGACCAGCGTCCTGGGGGCTGACAACAAGCTATGAGAGTCGAGGTGCGATTCTTCTGGCGGACCAGACCGGTAGCCGCAGGCTGGTGAGACCGGTAGCCGGCCTGGTTCGGCCCTTTATCGTAAAAGTTCGGGGAGCAGTTTAAGCCCCCCGATCCACGATCGCTTCCCCTGTTAGCGGTTTTGCCGGCCTTGACCGGCCCAGGCCGGGACCCCGGCTGCATCCCGCAGCTTCAGGACCTGGCCGCCTTTTTTCACTTCCCCGGCAATGATGGCCGGCTGTCCTTCATAGGTGATCCGGGAGCCGGTGACTTCCACCTTATCTCCGGGGGCAAAGGTCATGCCTTGTTTCTCCATGTACCAGCTGGGGCCCAGGTGGACCGGGACAGTCTCTTTTTCGGTCTTCAGGGTAAAATGCACCCCATACGACATCCTTTTCCCGGGGGTGAATTTGTCCACGCTCACCACTTCGCCGCTGAGAGTTTCCACGGTTTTCGAGTTATACATCCGGCTGTAAGCATCGCCGGCGCCCCAACCGCGGCCCTGGCCGCCTCCCGGCCCCAT
>JAGVPN010000065.1 GCA_020052215.1 Syntrophobacterales bacterium | reverse complement strand
TGGGATGAATACATAGCTGCCATCGAAAGCGACACCCTGCTTGGAGCAGGAGATATTCCTGCAGCCCTGAAAAAAGGCAAGGAAGCCCTGGCCCTCGCCAAAGCGGCGGGCAGTCTCATTGCCGAGGCTTTGTCCGAAAGCGCCATCGGCAATGCCCTCGCGGCCGGCCCTACGCCAGACCATAAAAACGTCGAAGCTCATCTGGCCAGAAGCCTGTCGTTGCTGGAAAGCATTGGCGCCAAATTCGATCTGGCGCGGGTTTCGCTGGCGGTGGGCCGGGTCCGCATCGGACTGAAAGATTGGGAGGGCGCCGCAAAACTGCTGCGGCAGGCCTCCTCCCTCGCCTCCCAGTGCTCGCTTCAAATGGTGGAAGCACAGGCACGGGACCTGTTGAAAGAGATCGAGACGGCCCGGGTTCAGGATTCGGCCAGGTGAACGAGGTTTTGAAGCGATTCGCCTTGCGCCAATCGCTTGATATTTTCCGCAGTTTTTGCGCTGTCCCCCCGAATAATTCGATCGCTGTGGTGCCGTAAGGACTTACGGGCCATTGTCGGTTAGAGCCGTTTCTGCTATCAGGGCAGCATGAACAGCGTCTTCGACCTCATCCGGAACCTACGAATCGCCCTGGGATGCATTGGCGAACTGCTTAATTACCTGCTGCGTTTCGTCAGCGTGTTCCTCCGGAGTCGGACCTCGCTGGCCGCCCGGCTGTCAGCTGGGCATGTGCAAGCGGAGTGAGGAAAGGCTGAGGGCTGATAGACCTCGTAGCGAATTACTTGCCATGATCGACAATTATCACCTTCCCCGGAAAAATGCCAGATAATATCCAGATATCTTGCACTAACATCTGTAGGGAGGATAATTTCAGATGTCGGTGATAGGACCTCGCCCGCCGGGGACACCGGCACCCCGCAATGCGCCCCCAGACCCCCCCTCCGACACGATAAATCTACGGTACTGAGAGCGTCCACGGCGCCGCCATGGGCCGCAAAGGGGGCACTCACGGGTAAGTGCAGGGGTAACCTTGCCACGCGGCCAGGGGTCCGCCAGCCCCGGCCCCGACGCCGCTACGGCCCCAGGCCGGATTTTTGCTTATAAAATTATTGGGGGGAAAGAAGGCCGGGGGGTGTTTTTTGCCGGGGGGGTCCCTGGGGGAAAAACAGCATATGCGAAATTTTTGATGTCGGGTGCCGACTGAGCATATCAGTATAAGGGGGGTTAAAGGTACTTCCCCGGTATCGGTGTTTGGGTCTGGGGCTGACAGTACGGACGAGAGCCGGGGCAGGGGGGCTGGCCGTGGCGCTTGGGTGCTTGGGTGCTGGGGCTGGGGGCACGCTGAGCAGCAGCAGCTGAACAAGGCAGTCACGAGTGCAGGCAGGGCATCACAGGCAGGCAGCGTGGCTGGCATGGGTGACCCCACCTATACTACCTACCTACCTATCCATAGGGCATGGCAATGGCAATGGCATGGCAGGGAGGGCAGCGTCTATCCTGTAGCGCCTCTGCTGGGGCCGGGCCGGGGGGCGCGACTGGATAACCGAGGTCTGATGGCCGCGGCGGGCGCCATGCTCGGGGCCGGCTGCTACTACTCCACTCCCCTGCACTTACACCTGGACCTGCTCCGGTTCCCGCGCCCTGCTCCCCTGCTCCTGGCCCTGGCCGGCGGGACCGGGGATGCGAAGCGGCGGTCCCTCCATGGCAAGGCTGGCCGGGGAAGTTTAGCAGGTTTAGCAACTTTAGCAGGGGGTAATCTTCAAAACTGATTTTGTGGCCTTGAAAATGAATCCATGCACAGGAGGTGCACAGGCAATAAAAAAGAGGTTAACGCTTTGACGCTAACCCCTTTAAATCTTTGGTGGAGCTGAGGGGATTTGAACCCCTGACCCCTTGAATGCCATTCAAGTGCTCTTCCAGCTGAGCTACAGCCCCACGTGCAGATATTTAGTTAACAAAACCGTGGCGGCCTGTCAAGTCCTTGGGCCGCAAATTTCTGTAGCCGCCGATAAGATCTAGCGCTGCCTGCCTCGTAATCGCGGCGGGCCAGGGTAAAATCCCGGCCGGGCCTGGCCTCCGGAGACCGGGTCATCGGCCCGCACCCGGGCTCGCCGCCACGCCGCCATCAACTAGGGAGATGTACCAATTTAAACTGAAATTCTGGTATAATAACCGGTGAGGCGGACCGCGCCACCGCGGGGCAGCAGGGCGACTCTGCGGCGAAGGTTTAGAGGACGCGCCGTTAGCAGCAGGAAAGGACAGGGAACTCACCATAGCCATGTGGCTGAAGCGAAATCGGCCCGTTGCCGGCCAGCCTCCGGCGCCACCGGCACTTCCGGCCCGGCGCCTGAAAGTGCTCAACCTCCTGGCGACCATGCCGGTGGGCGGGGCGGAAGACCTGGTGGCGGCCATAATCCGGGGTCTGGACCCCCAACGGTTCCAGGCGGCGGTGGCCACCCTGGGCCCGCCCGGCCCCGTGGGCCAGGAACTTCGGACCCGGGGCTATGAAGTGGTCAGCCTGGGACTGGATATCAAACGGACCTCTACCTGGCGGGTCGTGGGCGCGGTGCGGCGCCTGCTCAAAGCCGGCCAACCGGACATCCTCCACACCCACCTCTATCACCCCAACCTCTATGGCCGCCTGGGGTCGCTGGGGTTGGGGCTGCCCGGGGTGGTGGC
>JAGVPN010000451.1 GCA_020052215.1 Syntrophobacterales bacterium | reverse complement strand
CTGGCGGAGAGAGAGGGATTCGAACCCTCGGTGGAAGTTTCCCCCCACACTCGCTTAGCAGGCGAGCACCTTTGGCCACTCGGTCATCTCTCCGGTTGGGCTTTCTGGGCGTTACGGCCGGTTCAGGGCCATGTCAAGCGAATCTATCTTGATCTATCTCCCGATAGGGGTGAGCAGATGGCGGAGGGAGTAGGATTCGAACCCACGGACCTTCCGGTCTGCGGTTTTCAAGACCGCTGCCTTAAACCACTCGGCCATCCCTCCACATCTTGTTTTTTTAACACCGGACCCGGTTATTGTCAAGGTAAGGTGGCTGCGCCGACGCGTGACGCGTAGGGGCGGGTTTCAAACCCGCCCCTACAGGCCCCCCGGGGCATTGTCCGCCCAGCCCCCCCCATAACAGGTTGCTCTCAGAAAAGCATTTTCAGGTCCGGAGATTGATTTTTCAAGACACTAAAATCCGTAGGGCGCGTCTCACGCGCCATTCTTGGTGCGTAAGACGCACCCTACGAAGGAAAATTACTTTTTTGAGCGCAGATTGGTATCAGGACCGCTTATGACCGCCGATCCACCACCCGCTGGGCCTTGCCTTCGGTCCGGGGCAGGGTGTTGGGTTCCACCAGTTCCACCCGGGGCGTGACCAGCAGTTCGCTTTTGAGGGCCTCGGTGATCCGTTTTTGCAGCTGCTTGAGATACATGAGGTCTTCCTGGAAAAAGTTCTGCTGGACTTCCACCTTGACCAGCATCTGGTCGCTGAAATCCTGCCGGGTCAATTCCACCAGGTACTGCGTGCCCACCTCCGGCATGGCCATGAGCACCTTATCGATCTGCAGGGGAAAGATGTTGACCCCTTTGATGATCACCATGTCATCGCTGCGTCCCACGATCCGGGACAGGCGTTTGAAGCTGCGGCCGCAGGGGCAGGGGGAGTCATCACAGGAGGCCAGATCCCGGGTCCGGTAGCGCAACAGCGGCATGCCCTGCCGGGTGAGGTTGGTAAAGACCAGCTCGCCCGTCTCCCCCGGCGGGACCGGCGTTAGAGTTTCGGGGTCCAGCACCTCCAGCAGGAAGGCGTCTTCCCAGACGTGCAGGCCGTTTTGCTCCGGGCACTCAAAGGCCACCCCGGGGCCGTTCATCTCGGAGAGGCCATAGGAGTTGTAGGCCTTCACCCCGTAGGCCGCCTCGATGCGCCGCCGCATATCTTCGGAGTGGGGCTCGGCCCCCAGAAAGGCCAAGCGCAGCGGCAAATCCCGGGGGTCCAGGCCGTGGTCGGCAAAGGTGTTGAGCAGGTACAGGGCATAGCTGGGGATGATGTGGATGGCGGTGGTGGCGAACTGCTGCATCAGCTGCAACTGACGCTGGCTGTTGCCGGCCCCGATGGGGATGGTCAGTGCCCCCAGCCGTTCGGCGCCGTAGTGGAACCCCAGCCCCCCGGTGAACAGGCCGTAGCCCATCATGTTCTGAAACACGTCAGCGGCCCGCATCCCGGCCATATAAAGGGAGCGGGCCACCAGGTCCGCCCAGGCCTCGATATCGGCCCGGGTGTAATAGATCACCGTGGCCTGGCCCGTGGTCCCGGAGGAGGCGTGGAGCCGCACCATATCGGTGAGCGGCCGGGTCAGCATCTCCTGACCATGGGCCCGAAGATCGTCTTTGGTGGTCAGAGGAATCCGGCGGATATCCTTAAGGGACCGGAGGTCGGCGGCAGCCACGCCCGCCTCCTTCAAGCGCCGGCCATAAAAGGGGCTGTGGGCGGCGCGCTCCACGGTCTGCCGTAGGCGGCTCAATTGCAGCTCTTGCACCGCCGCCGGATTCATGGTTTCAAGGTTGGCATCCC
Organism: Syntrophobacterales bacterium; assembly: GCA_020052215.1. Taxonomy (GTDB): domain Bacteria; phylum Desulfobacterota; class Desulfobaccia; order Desulfobaccales; family 0-14-0-80-60-11; genus 0-14-0-80-60-11. Next base: position 1,067 of record JAGVPN010000451.1, on the reverse strand, counting down.
AATACACGGCACATCTCCAGGTGGTTTTGCCGGAGAAACCCGGTTCCCGACGTTTTATGTGGTTGCCGCCCGGCTGTCAAGGTCTGGGGACAAATCAACCGGGAGTAAGACAAATTTAAGTATCGCCCCGGGAAACCGACCGGGCACTAAAACCGGCGGGAGGGCGTTTTGGCTTGAAGTGTTCTTGATTTCGGGATGCTGGTTAGGGTGAAGCTTCATAAATAAGACGGTTTTTCCCTTTAAGAAAAAAGCCCCAATAAAGGCCAGTATTTTACCCTCCTTTTTTAAAGGGGGACAGGGGGGATTATATAACCGTTTGATAATCCCCCTAAATCCCCCTTTAGGAAAGGGGGACTTTAAAAGAGCTTTGGGGAGGTCCGGGCAAAATAATTGCCATACAATTTATAAAGCATAACACTAAGGGGCTCTGGTGGTCAGCTTGACAAGCTTCTTCTTTCTCAGAAAAAACCGCGGCCGCTCAACCCCAGGGGACCGCGGCGGGCCAAAACTCACCTCACCCCCTTCCCCTCTCCAACCAGAAGAGAGAGCGGGTCCCAATCCACGTTGCCGCCCCCTATAACCCGGCTCAATAGCCCTCGTCGTAGGTCACGTCCTGTTCCGTTACCTTGTCTTTGAAGAGGAAATGCACCCAGGTCTGGTAGGCAATCACCAGAGGCACGAAGGTGAGGGCCACTCCCAGCATGATCTTCAAAGTCAGGGGGCTGGAGGCCGAGTTAAACGCGGTCAGGCTGGCGGCGGGGTCGAGGCTCGAAGGAAACAGGTTGGGGTAGAGTCCCACCACGCCGAAGAGGGTGATGGACACGATGGTCAGGCTGGAGGCGAACCAGGCCTTCCACCAGGCGGCTCTGCGGATCAACACGTAGGTGTAGATCAGGGAGGCCACCGCCAGGGTGGGAATCAGGAGGAGCACGGGACGGGCCAGGTAGTTGTTAAAGAGCGGGGTTTGGGTGCGGGTGCCCAGGAGGAACATGGCCGCCACCACCAGGAGCACCGGCCACAGCCGGGACACCATGGCCCCGGCGCGAGCCTGCAAGGCGCCCTCGGTT
>JAGVPN010000092.1 GCA_020052215.1 Syntrophobacterales bacterium | reverse complement strand
GCCGGACCACCCCATCGCCCTGGGGCTGGTGGGCCTCCTGGGACACCCCATCATCACCACCACCGCGGCCCTGCCGGACGAAGCGGTGGAGAGCGACCCCTACGAGATCGAGGCCAAGTTCAAGGGGCACCTGGTCCTGGTCATCGACGGCGGCATCGTGCTGCCGGAGCCGTCCAGCGTCATCGCCATGATCGACGACGCGCCGGAAGTACTGCGGGAAGGCAAGGGGGACGTGAGCGGTTTTGCGTAAAACTGGCGATGACCTGTAACCACGAATAAATCGAGACCGGATTTATTCTGACTTTGAGGACTATAATTTATATGCTCTAGGGGTTTGAGCTGTAGCCATGATAACCATATAAAATAGTTATTATTATGATTAACAGCGGGAATACCTATCAGAACTTATGATTTTCTTATCACTCTTCTTCAGGCCCAATATGCGGCCCTACGTTTGAAATACATACCCGATTTCGGCCTGCATTTTTGGCCTCATAAAGGGCCTTGTCTGCTAAATCGATAAGTTGATCTAAGGTTGTTGTTTTGGATGAGGGGAATGATTTCGCGGAGGGATCAAAGGCGCTTGCTCCGACACTAATGGTTATATTTATAGGGTTTGGCTCAATAGGCACCGGCGTCTCGGCAATTTTGCGGCACAACCTTTCGGCGATCAGTCTTGCAGCTTGCAGGTCGGTTTCCGGCAGGAGCACAATAAATTCCTCCCCCCCATACCGGGCAAAAATGTCTATAGTCCTCAATGCCTCACGAACTAAACTGGCAAGCGCTTGCAACACCTGGTCGCCGATGGCATGTCCGTAGCTGTCGTTGACCCGCTTAAAGTAGTCTATGTCTATCATCATCACCGCTAAGGGACGACAATAACGGCAAGTCCTTTGTAGTTCTGATTCAGATAGCTGATAGAAGTGTCTGCGGTTGAAGATGCCGGTCAGAGGGTCAGTGATGGCCAACTGGCGGTAAAGCTCCTCGCTTTGGCGCAATGATTCCTCCGTCGTTTTCCGGAGTTCGATCTCTTGCCGCAACTCTCCATTGATGCGGGTGAGATCAGCCTCTTTTTCTTTTATTAACTGTAGACTTTCATCGAGCTGGATGACCATGGCATTGAACGCGTCGGAGAATTCTCCCATGAAATCGACTCGCTGGGAAAAGTCACCTGAGGCGATCATCTGGGTTTGCCAGGTCAGGTGCCGTAGATTTGCCTGGAGAGACTTGAGGGCGCCGGATAAATACCCTTTCATCCGGACTTCTATGGAAAGATCGCCTTGCACTAAGGCCAGGAAAAATTGGCGCAACTCCAGCAGGTTGGCGTATAAATCGTTGAGAGCCGGATAGGGCTTCAGGATGGCTGGCAAATCGGCGGCAGGAGCAGGAGCGCTGATTGCCTGCTCCAGATAATTAATGGCCTCCTGCAGAAGTTGGGAAGCGGTAGCCATAACCGGAAGCCCCAAAAATCCACCCTCTATAACCTGGTGCAAGGCGGTTAAGGCTTTGACAACGTCAGCTTCATTCCCTCCCTCCAGAGCTATAAGAGCCTCCTGAATAAGGTCCTTCAAGACCGGCAAACTAGCGCTCGAAATCATCGGCTTATCTAACTAGTTCTGCAGTGAACCGGCAGGTTCGGTCACCGGTACACCAGCAATCTACCTCTTTAACCTTGAATTGACAGCCCGTAAAACTCTCCAGAAGCCCGGCAATAAACCCCTCGTCGTATTTGCAAATTTCATAATGGAGCTCCGGTAGACCGGAGCAGTCCAGATCTTCAGAGACGGTTAGGATAAAAGAGCCTTGTTTAACATCGGCCTTTTCCACCCGTAGGATACCCACTCCCATATCCTTGAGGGTTGATTGGAGACTCTTGATAAATTCGTTAAAGTCTTTAATTTGGAGAAAGTACTGCTGATAGAATTCGGTCCCCGCCAGCTTTCCGGCTTGGTAAAACAATTGGTCGGTCTTGGCTGAGCCGAGGTCCTGCTCCATCACGTCCCGAAAGGTGAACTGCATCAGGCGGTAAATTTCAATCCGGGTGAAATGTCCCAAGTTTGGCCGGCCTAAAGCTATGTCCCCAATAAGCCCCCAAAAAAAACGGTATTTTCGCTCAGTCATTGTTCCTCCAGAGTTTCATGCGGCTTCATGAACTTAGACAAGTTTTTTTGGTTACTTTAGTTATCGTAATATTTGCCTTTAAACTTTAACTTTAGATTAGGCGGCAGTCTATCTTCATCTGCCTCATACCAAGTTGCCGTCCAACAAGTAATAATTCGAATTGTAGGGGCGGTTCGCGAACCGCCCCTACGGCGGTTGCGACCATAAAGCCAGAATTACCTCTATGACGGCAACTTGGTATCAACCTGCTGTTTGTCCCAATCTTTCTGCGTTTTCCCCTTAAGAATTCCAATGAGTTACCGTTATGATTCACAGAGCGAACTGGGTTCTTGATGGGGGATAGGCGGAATCGAGTGGTTGAAGAAATCCAGTGTCAGGGGTGCGGCCAGGGCGCCGGGGCTCACCTAAACCACGGCGGCAAAAACGCCGGTTCTGGGTAGGGGAGAGACAGTTGGCTCAGGGACTCTTCGGTTTCCTGGCCCAGGAGGAGGCGCAGAAAGGAGAAACCTTCCTTTTCGGCGTAGACGGCATTCACCTTGCCCTTGATGCCGCCCAGGCGGCCGGCGCGCTCGATGGCGTCGGGAAGGTTGCCGAACTCGTCCACCAGGCCCGCCTGCTTGGCTTCCTCGCCGGAGTAGATCCGGCCTTCCGCCAGGGTCTTCAGCCTGGCCAGGGGAATCTTGCGGTTGTGGGCCACGTCGCTTAAAAACTGCTGGTAGATGTTGTCCAGGAGGCCCTGGATATAGGCCTTATCTTCCGGGGTCATGGGGCGGAAGGGCGAGCCCACGTCCTTGTAGCGCCCGGCCTTCAGGTTGAAGAAGTCCAGCCCAATCTTCTTGGTCAGGCCCTCCACATTGGTGAATTGCATGATCACGCCGATGCTGCCGGTGGCGGTGCCCCGGTTGGCCATGATGAGGTTGGCCCCCGAGGCGATGTAGTAGCCCCCGGAGGCGGCCACGGTCCCCAGGGAGGCCACGATCTTTTTCTTGGCGCGGACCTTCTCCACCTCCCGGAGGATCTCCTGGGCGGGCCCCACCGCGCCGCCCGGGGAGTTGATCCGGAGCACAATGGCCTTGATGCTGTCGTCGTCCCGGTAGCGGTCCAGTTGCTTGATGACGATGCGGGAGTCGGTGATCAATCCCTTGATCTCCACCACCCCCACCCGCTCCCGGGGGCTGAATAGACTGCCCTTCCCCAGGAGCGCCAGAACTATCCCGGAGAGTCCCAGGAAAAAGAGGACCGCCAGAAAGGTGATCAGGCAACCGGTCCACAGCGGGCGCGATTTCATAACGCCTTAGTTGTTGTCCTTGCCCTGTTTTTCTTCCAGGGTTTCCCGGAGGATATCCCCCAGGTTGGAGGTGGCTTCGGTACGGGAGTGGAGGTAATCCCGGTAGTGGGATTGCTCCTCATCGGTCTCCAATTTCCGGATGCTCAAACCGATGCGGCGTTCCGTGGCCGAGGCGTGAATCACCTTGGCCCGGATCAGGTCTCCCACCTTGAGGGCCGCCATTTTCTGCTTATCCCGGCTCTGCTCCGAGATATGGATGAGGCCCTCAATGCCTTCCTCCACCTCGACGAAGAGGCCGAAATCGGTGATGTTGGTGATGGGGCCGGAGACTATGGAACCCATGGGGAAACGCTGGTCGATGGTCTGCCAGGGGTTGTCGGCCAGATCCTTGATGCTCAGGGAGAAGCGCTCGTTGTCCTTGTCGATGTAGAGGACCTTGGCCTGAATCACCTGGCCTTTCTTGAACAACTCGGAGGGGTGCTTGAAGCGCTTGGTCCAGGAGATGTCGGAGATGTGCACCAGGCCATCGATGCCTTCATCGATGCCGATGAAGATGCCGAAGTCAGTGATATTCTTGATTTTGCCTTCGATCACCGAGCCCACCGGGTATTTTTCCCCGATGACTTCCCAGGGATTGGGCTCCACCTGTTTCAGGCTCAGGGAGATACGCTTCCGCTGGGGCTCCACCTCCAGGACGGTGGCTTCCACCACGTCGCCCACGCTCAGCACCTGGGAAGGATGGCGCACCTTTCGGGTCCAGGACATCTCGGAGATGTGGATGAGTCCTTCCACACCCGGCTCCAGTTCCACAAAGGCCCCGTAATCGGTGAGGCTGACCACGCTGCCGGTCACCCGGCTGGTCAGGGGGAATTTCTCCTCCACCACGCTCCAGGGATCCGGCGTGAGTTGCTTCAGCCCCAGGGAGATGCGCTCTTTTTCTAGATCGAAGTTCAGGACCTTCACCGTAATGGTGTCCCCCACCTTAAAGAGGTCGGCAGGATGGCGCACCCGGCCATAGGAGAGGTCGGTGATGTGCAGCAGCCCGTCCAAACCGCCCAGATCGACGAAGATCCCGTAATCGGTGATATTTTTGACCATGCCCTCCACGATTTTGTCCTCTTCCAGAGAAGACAGGAGGGTGGTTTTGGCTTCGTTTCTCTCCTTCTCCAGCAGGGCTCGCCGGGAAAGGACGACGTTGCGCCGTTTGCGGTTGAATTTCAAGACCTTGAAGGAATTGCGCTGGCCAATGAGATGGTCGGTATGGCGCATGGGCGCCAGGTCAACCTGGGAGCCGGGCAGGAAAGCGATAATGCCTCCCAGGTCCACGGAGAGGCCCCCCTTGACCTTGGCCACGATGGTGCCCTCCACTTCCCCATCGTCGTTGTAGGCGGAACCGACCTCTTCCCACACCTTGATCTTGGAGGCTTTATTCTTGGAG
>JAGVPN010000511.1 GCA_020052215.1 Syntrophobacterales bacterium | reverse complement strand
TGCTGGCCTTGATGCTCTTCGGCATGGACCTGAACATCTACGCCTTTGTGGGGGTGATCATGCTGGTGGGGATCGTCAAGAAAAACGCCATCATGATGATCGACTTCGCCCTGGCGGCCCAGCGCACCGAGGGCAAAAGCCCCCGGGAGGCGATCTATTCCGGGGCCCTGGTCCGCTTCCGGCCCATCATGATGACCAGCATGGCGGCCCTCATGGGGTCCCTGCCCATCGCCCTGGGCTTCGGGGCCGGGGCCGAATCCCGCCAGCCCTTAGGAGTGGCGGTAGTGGGCGGCCTCCTGGTCTCCCAGCTCCTCACCCTCTACATCACCCCGGTCTTTTACCTCTATATGGAAGCCTTTCAGAAGAAAATGGGCGGTTGGTTCGGGCGGAAGGGAAAAACATTAACCGCCGATGAACGCCGATAAACGCAGATAATAGATTGGGGAAAAGTGAGGTGCGCCCGGCGCACCCCCTGGTTTTTTTCCTTGCCTGTCTTGACCTGGGAACGCCTGACTAGCCAAGCTCATCTTGGCAACCATTTTCGTTCCCAAGTGCAACTTGGGAACGAGTAGATAACGGCAAGTTATGTCGCAGCCAATCGGCACTAAGGTTTTCCCACAGTGCTCGCCCTCACCATTACTGGGGTGATAATTTTGTCTAATTCGCTCGCCTTAATAATATGGTGATGCCCCCTTCTTCAATTAGTTTAAGTTTTTCGGCATCTACCTCATAATTATACGTCTGTATTCGAGCGACTATACCAGTATCAAAAATAATTTTGCCATTATCTACCTTGTATGGATACCTATTTCTATGCCCCCCATCATTATATACATAACCATCTGTCCTAAATTCGACCCCACTGCCAAAATTTATGGTAAACATTGTAAGAGGACTTGATGTTGAATAAACTTTCCACTTTCCAATTAAGCGATTAGTAGTACTTTGGCTTTTATTATCACTGTAACACGATGAGCTAATTATAAGTAAGCCAAGAATTCCACACAAAGCAGTCTTCATTATTGCTTTCATAACAAATACCTCCATATTCCCATATTGAGACTGTTGCTTAAGACATCGCAAAATGTGCACCGCATTCCTAAAATAGGTTTGACCTCTCATCTCGATCCCAAAAGTTTCCTCCTTCCCCTCGCGGACAGCATATTAGCACAGGTTTCGATGCAAAATCAATTTATTTTAGATTATTTACAGAGAAGAGCCGCCTGGGGCCCTAAAAAAAGCTAAATAGGCTGTTTAACAATTGATTTTCAAGAAAAATTTGTGCTATCCTGCTTGCAACGAGAAGATCCCGTAGGGCGGGAAAGCGAAGCGCATCCCGCCTTTGGCATTATTCCATCTCTAGACCTCGAACGTTATCATCTGCCCCCCATTCAAGGTCATAAATACCGCGTTGCACGTATCGGTGAAAGCTTGAATACGGCCAATCTGCGACCCTCGTAACATGACCGTGCTTTACCGGATTGTAGTGAAGGTAATCTACGTGACGCTCATAATCTCGCTCGTCGCGGATGACGTGTTCCCAAAAACGTCGCTGCCAAATGCCTCGTTCTCCCTTCTTGAGGCGCTGCCCTGAAAGTCTTTCCCCTCTGGGAATTTGTGCTGCAAATCTTGCTTTTATATCATGCCATCGCGTGGAGAAATCCGCGTCCCCGGAAGGCAACGTCCAGATACAATGGAGGTGATCAGGCAAGATAACGATGGCATCGACCGTGAATGGCCGGCGTTGGCGGGCCGCCTTGAACACCTCCCGAAGTTTGTCAATGTTTTCGGTCAAGAGTCTTCGGCGGCGTTCCAGCAGCGTAACCGTGAAAAAAAACGTGCCGCCGGGAACAAAGGCGCGTATGTATTGCGGCATGATTCTAGTTTAATCCCATTGCTAAAGGCGGGATGCGTTTCACTTTCCCGCCCTACGGCTGAATTCCTTTAGCAGATGCGGGGCAATAAATCCCCCGAGGGCGGGTCCAGGAGGCGGGTGGTGCCGATGACGGTCTTGACCGTTACCCGGCCGGCTGGTGCGGCGCTTACCTGGCCGATGACCCGGGCCGCTTCGCCGTAGGGGCTGCGCCGGATGATGAACAAGGCTTTGGCGGCATCCTCCGGGGCCACGATGATGAGCATCTTGCCTTCGTTGGCCACCTGGAAGACGTCCAGGCCCAGGGCTTCGCAGGCCGCGGCCACTGCCGGCGCCACCGGCACCCGGGCCTCGATGATTTCCATGGCGACCTGGGACTGGCGGGCGATTTCGTTCAAGGCCGAGGCGATGCCGCCCCGGGTGGGGTCCCGCATGGCGTGGATTTTGACCCCTTCCTCCAACAGGTTCAGGACCAGCCCGGTGAGGGGGGCGGCGTCGCTCATGATGGCCTCGCCGTCCAGGAGCTTTTCCCGGGTGAGCAGCACCGCCATGCCGTGATCCCCCACCGTGCCGGTGAGGATGATCTCATCCCCGGGGCGCGCCGCGGCGCCTGACACCCCGGGGCGCAAAACCAGCCCCACCCCGGCGGTGGTGATGAAGACCTTGTCCGCGGAGCCCTTGGGCACCACCTTGGTGTCCCCGGTGACGATGGCCACCCCGGCTTCGGCGGCGGTTTCACGCATGGACTCGGCAATAGTCTGCAACACGGCGATTTCCAGGCCCTCCTCCAGGATGAAGGACGCGGACAGCACCAGGGGCCGGGCCGCGGCGGTGAGCAGGTCGTTCACCGTGCCCGCCACCGCCAACCGGCCGATGTCGCCGCCGGGGAAAAACAGCGGGTCCACCACGTAGGAGTCGGTGGTGAAGGCGAGCCGGTGGGACCCCAAGAGGACAGTGGCGCTATCGTCGCCCACCCGGTTGGGGTCGCCGTACCGGGCTAAAAAAACCTCGTCGATGAGCGCCGCCATCTCCCGGCCGCCGGCGCCGTGGCTCAAGAGAATTCGTGACATGAAGAATAAATCCTTTTAGAAGGGTGGGGGAGGGTTAGAAAATTGTTAGGGGCGAAAAGGATAAAAAAACTCAGCCCTGTCCGGTTAGGAAATTGCATGCGGTTGTTCCACCCCCCTCACCCCAACCCTCTCCCCCCGAAGCGTGGGGAGAGGGGGTTAAAGGAACACAGGCTGGAAGCCTGTGCCACTGTAGATTATGAAATCGGTTCAACTTTTTCCCCTCTCCCCCAATGGGGGAGAGGGTCAGGGTGAGGGGGAAGTAATCTTCTCGGCAAAAAGTGCGTTAGCGAATATATGTGTTGTAGGACCACGTTTAACGAGCATCCTGTTCCAAAAAGTCTTTGGTGACATCTGTATCTTACCGGTGCGGGTGCACAGGTTGAAAACCTGTGCCACCAAAGTTTAATGTAGGGTGCGTTCTACGCACCATCAATCCAGTTGAGTGGCGCCGAGGGCGTTCGCCCTACCTGACTTTTCATGTTTATTTCCCCCGATTTGTCGCACCCTCATCACCTCTCATACCTATACGCCGCGGCGCAGGCGCCTTCGGTGGAAACCATGCAGGGGCCCAGGGGCTGGGCCGGGGTGCACATTCCTGCGAACAGGGGGCAGTCCACCGGGCGCATGACGCCCCGGAGGACCTCGCCGCAGCGGCAGGGCGACGG
>JAGVPN010000483.1 GCA_020052215.1 Syntrophobacterales bacterium | reverse complement strand
AGGAGAAAGTGATGGGAGAGTTCCTGGAAACCACCTTTGAGAAATTCATTTTCAAAGTAAAGGTCGGATACCTATACAGCCAAGAAGAGTTCTGGGCAGACATTCAGGATGGCGTGGCCACCGTGGGATTAACCGACTTCATGCAGAAAGCCAAAGGCGACGTGGCTTTTCTGGAGACCGTGGAGCCGGGCGTCGGGGTCAAGCAAGGCGGCGAGATCGGGAAGATCGAAACGATTAAAGCCACCTTCGGAATCCTGTCGCCGGTAAGCGGCAAGGTGCTGGAGGTCAACCCGGAGATGGACGCCAGCCCCTATTTGATCAACCACGACCCCTACGGGGCCGGCTGGATTTACCGGATTGAACTTACTGATCCCGAGGGGGACAAGTCCTCACTGCTTCAAGCCCAGGATTATTTTGAATATATAAAAGAAAAGGTCGCCCAGGAGGCGAAGAAACTTTATGGGTAAGAAACCCAAACAGGTGGTGGTGCTCCCTTGCAGCGGCATCGGCAAGGTTTACGGCGCCGTGGCCCGGGAGACCGCCTATGAGTTGGTGGAAAAGATGCGCCCCGGCTTAGCTACCCTTACCTGCCTGCCGCTTTTAGTGATCAACGATCCCGAGGCGGTGGCCCTGGTGACGGAGAACCCGGTGATCACCATCGACGGCTGCCCCAAGGACTGCGCCAAAAAGAGCGTGGAGGCAGTGGGCGGCCGGGTGGCCAAGGCCTACGAGGCTATCAGGTTTTACAAACAACACAAGGACCTCAAGCCGGAAGGCATTGCCGAAGTGAATGAGACCGGCCGGAAGCTGGCCCAGGTGGCCGCGGCAGAAATTGCCCAGGAAGTGGACAAGCTGGCCGCCGGGGAGGGTGAGTGATGGACATCCAGGTTGTGAAAGTGGGCATCGTCTCCTGTAGCGGCGAGGAGATCCCCGAGGGCACCCTGTGCCGCCTGGCCTGTCGCCAGGCGTTGGATGAGCGCCCCGGCGAGACCGTCACCATCTGCCTGCCCTTGTTTATTGCCGGCGGCGAAGAGGAGCGCACCTTTGCGCAGAATTACCCCACCATTACGGTGGACGGCTGCGACAAGATGTGCGCCGCCAAGGCCACCGAGATGCTGTCGGGCAAACCCAGCAAATCGCTCTCTATCCCCGAGATTCTCAAGAAACATGGCTTAAAGCCCCCCACCAAGCTGCGCCATTTCGGGGCGGAGGAGGATGCGGCGGTCAAGGTGGTGGCAGAGGAAATCGCCAGGGCGGTGGACGAGGTTTTGGAAGAAGCATAACCAAGGAGCTATTATGGCAATTTATAAAAATAAAGTGGAGTGGCGGGGCGAGCATCTGGGCTACACCTGGATGCAGAACGGCGTGGAAATGGAGTTCTCCGCGCCCCCGGACCTCTTCGGCAAGGCGGGGGTCCTCACCCCCGAAGACGCCTTTGTGGCCGCGGCCAACACCTGCTATTTCATGATGGTGGTTTGGGCCGCGGAGCGCTTTAAGATGGATATGGTCTCTCTTTCCATTGACGCCGAGGGCGAAGTGGAGGAACACCTGGACCGCACCTCCTGGTTCAAAACCGTGACCCTTTACCCCAAAATCGTCATTAAGGGGAAACCCAAGGAGATGGTCCAGCGGGCCCTGGACATGGCCCTGAAATACTCCACCATTTGCCAGTCCTTCAAGTCCGAAGTCATCATTAAACCGGACATCGTGATCCAATAAGGAACTCCCATGCCGGAAACATACGACATCGCCTTCCTGGGAGGCGGCCCGGCTGGCTACCAGGGCGCTATCCGGGCGGCCCAGCTCGGAGCCCGGGTGGCCGTGGTGGAGGAAGGCTTCTTAGGCGGCGTCTGCCTCAACTGGGGTTGCATCCCCACCAAGACGGTGCGGGCCTCCGCCGAAGTAGCCCGGACCATGCGCCGGGCAAAGGAATTTGGCTTTCAGCCCGTGGAGGCCAACCCTGACATCGCCGCCATCATTGCCCGGAAAGAGCGGGTGGTTTCTGGACTGCGCCGCAGCATCGCAGGCCTTTTCCAGGCCCGGCGCATCGCCCTGGTGGAGGGCAGAGGCCGATTCCTTTCCCCCACCTGCATTGAAGTGGAAAAGGACGGGCAGTCAAGCCTGGTGGAAGCGGCCAAGGTGGTGATCGCCACCGGCTCCCGCCCGGCCCGCCTGCCCCTGTTTCCCCAGAGCCCCCGGGGTTTCCTGGCCGACGAAATCCTCACCATCGACTACCTGCCCGGGCACCTGCTGGTAGTGGGCGGCGGCGCCGTGGGGGTCGAGATGGCCGCTATTTTCCGGGAACTGGGCTCCCAGGTGAGCCTGGTGGAAGCTCTGGATCGCCTGCTGCCCTACGACGACGCGGAGATGGGGGAATATCTCACCGGCGTGCTTAAGCGGCGCAAGATCATGGTCAAGTCTGGCGTTCAAGTAACGGAAGCGACTGCGGCAGGAGAGAAGTTTACTGTCCGGCTCGCCGATGGCACTGAGCTTAGCCCGGACACCATCCTCCTGGCGGTGGGTAGACGTTTCAATACTGAGGGCCTCGGCCTGGAAGAGCTGGGCGTCGATCTGGATAAAAGGCGCATCGTGGTGGATGAACATCTGATGACCAGCATACCCGGTATTTATGCCGCGGGCGACGTCATCGGCGGCTGGTTGCTCGCCCACGTAGCCTTTGCCGAAGGCATCTGCGCCGCAGAACATGCCTTGGGTCTGGGGACCACCATGGATTACCAGGTGGTGCCCCGCTGCACCTTCACCCTGCCGGAGTACGCCGCGGTGGGGGTTTCGGAAGCGGAAGCCGAGGCCAAATACCCTATCAAGGTGGCCCGATTTCCCTTCAAATCTTTGGGGATGGGCCAGTGCCTGGGGGAGATGGAAGGTCTGGTGAAGATCATCGCCCATGCTCAGACCGATCAAATCCTGGGAGCCCATATCATCGGCGCCCACGCCGCCGACCTGATCCATGAAATCGCCCTGGCCATGCGGGGCGGACTCACCAGCCGGGTGATTATGGAGACCATCCACGCCCACCCGACCTTGTCCGAAGCGGTGCTGGAAGTGGCCCAGGCCCTGCACGGCCAGGCTATTCACCTGCCGCCCCCAGGAGGCGCTTGATGTCTCAGCCGGCGCCGGAGTGGCTCATAGCTGAAGTGCGTCGCGCCAAACGGGGCACCGGGGCCGAGATAGTGACGCAAACCCGCGACCTGCTGGACCGGCTGCACTTGCCCACGGTGTGCGACCGCGCCCGCTGCCCCAACCGGGGAGAGTGCTTCTCTCATCACACCGCCACCTTCCTGATTCTGGGCGAAGTCTGCACCCGGGGCTGCGCCTTTTGCGCCGTGTCCAAGGGCAAACCGGCGTCGGTGTCGGCGGATGAACCCCAACGCCTGGCCCTGGCGGTGGCGGAGTTGGGCCTGCGCCACGTGGTCATCACCTCGGTGACCCGGGACGATCTCCCCGACGGCGGTGCAGCCCACTATGCCCGGGTGGTGGAAGCCTTGCGGGAGCACTGTCCCGGCGTCCGGGTGGAACTCCTGGTGCCGGATTTCCAGGGTTCCAGGGAGGCGCTGGCCACCGTGCTGGCCACCGGGCCGGACATCCTGGCCCACAACCTGGAAACCGTGCCCCGGCTTTATCCTGAGGTGCGGCGGGGCGCGGAATACCGGCGTTCCCTGGAGGTCCTGGAGCAGGCCAAGCAGATTTCCCCCAAAATCATTACCAAATCCGGCCTGATGCTGGGCCTGGGAGAAAAATCCCCGGAAATCGAGGCAGTGCTGCGGGACTTGCGGCACGTGGCTTGCGACATGCTCACGTTAGGACAATATCTCTCTCCCTCCCTCCACCATGCCCCGGTGGCCCGCTATGTGAACCCGGAGGAGTTTGCCTCCCGGCAGCGGCAAGCTCTGGATCTCGGCTTCAAGAGCGTGGCCGCCGGGCCCTTGGTGCGTAGTTCCTACAAGGCGCCGGTCTTTTTTGGGGAAATCCGATGAACGCCTGGCGTTTTCTGGATACCGGGGACTTGCCCGGCGCTCTCAACATGGCCGTCGATCAGGCTATCCTGGGTCTCCATGCCAACGGCAAATCGCCGCCGACTTTGCGTGTCTATCAATGGAGCCCACCCGCCGTGTCCCTGGGGTACTGCCAGAAGCGCCATAACCTGGACCTGGCAGCCTGCCGGCGCCTGGGTATT
>JAGVPN010000446.1 GCA_020052215.1 Syntrophobacterales bacterium | reverse complement strand
GCCGGTCGGTGACGTGGAGCTGAAAGCCCCGGCACAGTTTCCCGGCCCATTTATGGAAGGTGGGCTCAAAGCAGGCCGTCCGGAGGATCACCCCGGGGAGCTCGATGGCCCGGAGACGGTTTAGGATGCGCCCGGGTTCCAGAAACGGGGCTCCGAACAGTTCGAAGGGCCGGGTGGTGCCCCGGCCTTCCGAGAGATTGGTGCCTTCCAGAAGGACCTGGCCGGGATAGACGATGGCCGCATCCAGAGTGGGCAGGTTGGGAGACGGCAGCACCCAGGGCAGCCCGGTGGCGTCATGATAGTCGCCCCGCCGCCAGCCGGCCGCGGGGATCACCGTGAGGTCGCAGCCGATATCCTGGGTGGCGTTATAATAACGGGCCAACTCTCCCAGGCTGAGGCCGTGGCGCATGGGCAAAGGGTACGGCCCCACCAGGGAGGCCCACTCCGGCCGCAGCAGGTTACCCTCCACCGCGGTCCCGGAGATGGGGTTGGGGCGGTCCAGAACCACCACCTGCTTATCGACAGCCGCCGCCGCGGCCATGACCTTGGCCAGGGTGGCGGCGAAGGTGTACACCCGGGTGCCCACGTCCACGAGGTCCGCCAGGATCACGTCCACCGCGTCCAGGGCCTCGGGCGGGGGGGTCAGGCGGGGCCCATATAGACTCACCACCGGCAGGCGCAGGACGGGATCGGCGAAATCGGCGGAGGCGATCATATTGTCCTGCTTTTCCCCCAGCAGGCCGTGTTGGGGACTGAACAGGATTTGGAGCCGGCCGGGCAAGCGGCGGGCCACCAGTTCCCGAGCGCTGGCCAGGTCCGGCCCGACGCTGGGCGCATGGCTCAGGAGTCCCAGCCGGGCGTTTGCCGCCCAGGCCGGGGGCTCCCGGAGAAAAATTTCCAACCCAGATGCTACCCGGTTCATATTTGTCCTTCTCCAAAAATGACGATTAGCGCAGCCTAAACAAACGTAGGGGCGGGTTTGAAACCCGCCCCTACCATAACATGATCTTATTTTTGCCTAAACCTAAAATTCTGCGTCGTCTCGTTTTACCACGGGGCGCATCATCAAGACCACGTCGTGGGTCACCCCGTCCTTGCGGACAAAATAATCGTCCAGGGTGCATTTATGTTCGAACCCCTTGGCCCTGAAGGCCTTGATCACCTTTTTATGATCCGCCAGGATCTCCGCCTTCACCCACATGAGATTTTCTTGCAATGCCAGGTTGAGGATCTCTTCGAGCATCAGCGACCCCAAACCCAGGTTCCGAAAGCCCCGGCCCACGAAGATGCGAATCTCGCCGATATGCTTGGCGGCATGCCTGCTCCGATGGAGGGTGGCGTCCGCAATGATCCGGTTGGTTTCCAGGTCCACCCCCACCAGGGGCAACACCTTGCGGTAATTGAGTTTATCAACCCAGGAGTTGACCAGTTTCTGGTCCTTGACGTCTTGCTTCAGAAAGCGGATATCCTCCTCCGGGGCCTCCTGGAACATCTGGATCAAAGCTTCCCGGTCCGGTTCGTTGAGGAAACGGAACATCACCCGCTTGCCATTCTTCAGGGTGGCGAACTTACGGTACGCGACATAATTGATCATTGCGGACCTCAAAAAGGAATTTCAGCTTGGCTCTAAGCCATGATACCCCCTCCGGGAGATTTGTCAAGGCGGCAGGCGAGGGCCGGGGGCTGGCCGGAAGGTTGGGTGGCGTGCCCCTTCCCGGCTTCTCAGAGGCCGAGGCGGGCAGGCGGGGATTACCGTGAATTCGCCTTGACTCCAGGGCCATCACAGAGATCGGTTGACCGGTAAGAAGCCTCCCGGGTACACCGGTCGGGGTACCCCGGCCCGGCCAGCTCAACCCGGTCAAGGATTTTTAATTTCTTTATAAAACCTAACTAGTTAGCGATTTTTGCCTTAAATAATTCTTTCACCCTATGAAAAACGATGAAAAACCCAGGATGCGGGAGATTCACTGTATTCATAAAATCCGGCTCAGGGCAGCGCAAGCCTCCCAACCTCGTATTTCATGCATTTTAACCTATTGGATCAATTAATCTTTTTCCTAACTTGGCCAGAGCCGCGCTATAGTTGCGTTCTGTAACGAATTGCTCAGCTTTTTTAAAGAGAAAATCCTAAGGTAGATTTCGGTCCAGCCCCTTTGACCCGGGTGTCGGCTGCGGTTAATATTCCCTGCACAAGCAGCGCCCAACCTAAGGGGGAATATGGAAGCTATCTGGCAGGCCGTCAAGGAAGTCATTAAGAACCAGCTCCCCGAAGCCACCTTCGATCTGTGGATCGAGCCGCTTCAGGCAGAATCCGGACCTGGGGGTGAGTTGGTCTTATCCTGTCCCAATCCCTTTGCTCTCAGATGGGTCCAGGCCCATTACCTCAAACTCATCGGCCAGATAGTGGAAACGGCCTTGAACTGCCGCCTGGCGGTGCACCTGAAGTTGCTTACCGCCCCGGAGCGGCCCCCGGTCCCGCGCCCGCTGGGGCAGCCCTCCCTGCCTCTGGTGTCGGGAAAGACCGTGGGCCGGCGGTTCAACCGGGCCTTTACCTTTGACCAGTTCGTGGTGGGGGCCTCCAACCGCCTGGCTTACCAGGCATCCCAGGCCCTGGCCCGCAACGATACTTTTTATAACCGCATCCTGTTCCTGACCTCCGGCCCCGGGCTGGGGAAAAGCCACCTGTCCCAGGCGGTGGGGAACTTCGTCACCAAGTCGGCGACGGGGAAACAGGTCCTTTATATCACTGCGGAAAATTTTGCCAATGAGATGGTGAGCGCCCTCAAGAACGGCCGGATGTCCACGTTCAAAGAGCGTTTTCGCCAGGACTGCGACATTCTGCTCCTGGAGGAAGTGCAGTTTTTAAGCGGCAAGGAGAAGATCCAGGCGGAGGTCTGCTACACTCTGGATACGCTCATGGGCCAGAATAAGCGGCTGGTCTTTACCAGTTGCTATCTGCCGGGGGAGATCGGCCACCTCTCCCAGGAACTGCGGTCCCGGCTCACCGGCGG
>JAGVPN010000308.1 GCA_020052215.1 Syntrophobacterales bacterium | reverse complement strand
GGCCCGGGCCAGCGGGGCCACCAGGTCCCGGCGGCCGGCGGCGTGGCTGGGGTCCGCAATGATGGGCAGATGGCTCTCCCGGCGCACCGCCGGGATGGTGGCCAGGTCCAGGAGATTCCGGGCATGCTCGCCAATGGTCCGGACGCCCCGTTCACAGAGAATCACCTGGGAGTTGCCCTCCGACATGATATATTCCGCCGCCATGAACCACTCATCCAGGGTGGCGTACATGCCCCGTTTGAGCATCACCGGCTTCCTGGTCCGGCCGGCGCAGCGCAACAGGCTGAAGTTTTGCATATTCCGGGCCCCGATCTGGATGATGTCGGCATATTCGGCCACCAGTTTCAGGGACTCCTGGTCCACGGCTTCGGTGACGATGAGCAGCCCGGTCTCCTCCCGCACCTTCTTCAGGATCTTCAGGCCGGCTTTCCCCATTCCTTGATAGCTATAAGGGGAGGTGCGGGGCTTGTAGGCGCCGCCCCGGAAGATGCGCGCCCCGGCGGCCTTGACGTGCCGGGCGATGGTCAGGGCCTGGGTTTCGCTTTCCACCGCACAGGGACCGGCGATGACTTCAAAATGCCTCCGGCCCAGGTCCAGGCCGGGCAGGTGGATGACGGTGTCTTCCCGCCTCATTTCCCGGCTCACCAGCTTATAAGGCCGGGAAACCGGAATGGCCTGGATAACCCCGGGCAGATCCACAAACACGGCCGGATCCACCGGACCGGAATTGCGCAAGATGGCGATGGCTACCCGTTCGCCGCCGGGCATGGGCTGGGCCTCGAAGCCCATTGACTCGATCCTGGCCACCACCGCCTGGATCTGGGCGTCGGTCGCATCCTTGTCCATTACGATGAGCATGGTTACTCTCCCCTAAGCGCCACGGTAAAGATGCGGATGCCAGGGCCAGCCACCATGGTAGGCTGACGAGAGGTTGACGGCCGGAGGGGCTCACACCTGGAGGGAAAAATCGGCACCCTTCGCCTTTTTACCAGGGATCAGGGCCAAAAGCAACCAGAGGGCATAAATGCCCCCACCGGAGGGAAAAGCGGCTTCTCTTAGGGATAAAAGAAATCTTCGGCCGCGCTCTTCAGGGGACGGGGAGTTCTGTTCCGAAAAGTTTTTCCGCAGGGTGCATCCTACGCACCTGATAATTCACGAGAATTCGAGGCATCGGCGGGCAGTGCCCGCCCTACATGGCGGGCGCCGAGGCCCGCTCTACCGAATTTTCACAGTTTCGGGTGTCCAGATGGAATATGTATTACTGCTTGGGGACCAGAATGGCAATCTCGCCAATGGTCGGCTCACCCCTCCCTGTTTGCCATAAACTCTTGTCGATCTTCTTCGCCGTATAATTCCGCGTCTTCATCTTGAATCGCCTTGGCCTCAGGGGATACCACCATTTTTGTAGATCGAATTTTGGCGTCCCGGGGAACCTTCGCCACGGCCTCTGCAGCGACAACCTCTCCTTCAAATGAAGCTAAGAGCTGGTGGATTTGTTTAATTTCCGCCACCAATTCCTTGGGAGTTAATTCAGTCATGGCGGCATGGGACATAACTATCTGGGCGGTTAATTTTATTATCTCGCTGGCCATGGGGATTATTCCTTTTTAGTTAGAGGGATTAAGTGAGGTTAAGTATGCTAACATTTAAGTTACTTCGTCAAGTATTCATTTCTGGTTCCCAAGCAGGAGCTTGGGAACCAGAATTCCAAGATATAGATAGCCGGTCGCGCCCCTCTGGGCACGGGGAGTTCTCCAGAAAGCTTCAGCAGTCGTCAAGTCAAACGCCAGCAGAGCACGGCCATCCCCAGGGCCATGGCCACCCCATAGGGGATGGTGGTGCGCTTCCGGGCCGCGGACGGCGGAGACTTGGCTTCGAAAGTGCGGCAGAGGAGCCAGTTCAGGAGGAAATTCCAGCCCTCCCGGATCCAGGCCAGCAGACGCCCCTGCCACAGCATTACGACCAGGATGATCAGCCCCCCCCAGAGTCCCATATAGACAAAGAGGGCAAAGGCGCGCCGCAGTCCCAGCCAGGCACCCAGGGCCGCACTGGCCTTGACATCGCCGGCCCCCATGCCCCCCAGCAGATAGGGCCCCAGCAGCAGGATAAACCCCAGCCCCAACCCCGCCAACCCGTCCAGGAGCCCCGGGAGACCGTGATACCCGAATTGAAAACCCAACCCCGCCAGGGCGCCGCCAAGGGTCAGGTAATTGGGAATTCGCCTGGTCTTGAGGTCGCAGCCGGCCATCCCCAGGCTGAGGAGGAGCGGCAGGATCAGGTCAGGGTGGGCTTTGAGCCAGGGGCCCAAGCCGGACAACCAGTCGGACAACTTCGCCTCCGGAGCGGATTTCGCGTCTGTTTTCTGTAATTCTCGGAATTTTTCTCAAAAAAGGTTAATTTCCCCGGGGTGCGGAAGAGCCGGTTCGCATAAATCCTTGGGTGAACCGCGGTCCTGGTGATACATTGGAGTAACTTAAACAGTTGACCGATAAGGAAAACGGCATGGCAAAAATCATTCTCATCCAGGCCCTGCCGGCGTCCCGCCTGGATAGCCGGGAGAATCTGACCCGGGCCCTGACCCTGCTCCAGGGCTGCCAGGGGCAGGAAGCTGATTTGATCTGCTTTCCCGAGTATTTTCCCTTGGCGGGAGAGGAGGAACTGGCCGCAGCCGCGGCTCGGCTCCAGGCGCATATCATCGCCGGGTTGGTGGAAGAAGCAGAGGGGACGCGGTACAATACCGCCACCCTGTTCGACCGCCGGGGCCGGTTGCTGGGCCGCCAGCGGAAGCACACCCTGGGCAACCTGGAGCGTCGGGGCTTCGGCGTAGTCCCCGGCGAGGGCTGGCAGGTGTGGGACACCGACTTCGGGCGCCTGGGCGCCCCGGTGTGCATCGATTTCTGGGGGCAGCCCCAGGCGGCCCGGTGCCTGGCGGCTGCAGGGGTGGATCTCATCGTCAACCCCGCCATTTTTCCCATACTTCGGGGCCACTGGCAGACCGGGGCCCTGACCCGGGCCTTTGATTATTATCTGCCGGTGGTGGGAGTGAATACCGCGGCCGCGGTGGTCGAGATTGCCGGACGCCACTACCCTCTTCAGGGTGGGCGTTCCTTTGCCATCCAACCCCCAGCCCCGGTGGATAAAGCCGCCTTAGCCCAGGAGGTGCGGGCCTGGGACGACCTGGCGGAGTGGATCGTCACGGTTGCCGGGGAAACCGAAGCGATCATCACCGTCAACCTGGACCTGGAGGGCCCCCGCCGCTGGCGTCCGGTGATCCGGGAGCGCTTCGGCATCAAGGGGTGAAGCACCGACGTGGGCAGGGTCACGGCTTGATGGCGCCGGCGCGTGGAGCCGCCAAATCCTCGGGGCTTCCGCCAGGGGCCGAATATTACCGGCCTGCCAGGGTGACGCCGGGGCTCTCGAAGTGACCCGGAGGCATAATTTTTTACTGGAAAACCACCTTAATAGCAGTTTACGACAGTACTTTTCTTGACATTGATGAAAAAATCCTTAATTATCTATGCAGGTCGAACGGGGCGGGTTTGACTTAAAGCTCTAAATCCAAGGAGAAGAAATTATGCGGAAATATGTAATCTTAACCGTAGTGGCGGCTCTCTGCTTGTTCATGGCAATGCCGGTCATGGCCCAGCCCAAGGGCGGCGCCATGATGGCGATGGATGTGTTTACCCCCATAGCCGCAGGCTATGATTTCGTCCGGGAAGGCAAATATGATGCTGCCAAAGCCCAATTCGCGATCGCGGTGAAACGGGATCGTCACAACCCCTTTGCCCTTAACAACCTGGCGGTCCTGGAGGAGCGGGAAGGCAAACTGAACGACGCATTGGCCAACCTGAAAGATGCCACCACCCAAGCCGATGCTTATTTAGACAAGGTAACCCAAACCTGCTTTGCCGGCGGCGGCTGTCTGGCGGTCAAACCCCTGCGTGAGGTAGGCGAAAAGAGCGCCATAGCTCCGATCATTCAGGAGAATATCAAGAAACTCGAGGCCAAGATTGCCGCAACCGGCACTGCGCCGCCCCCAGGGACCCCCCCGCCGATGGTGCCACCGAAGAAGACCATTAAGTAACCTTGGGGGCCTTCGGGCCCCCGCCGCCCCGTTTTTCTTTTTAAGTGGCGCTGTTGGATGATGAGCACCGAAACCCAGTAGCTTAACCTCAGCCAATCTCATTTCGGGGGCCAGGGGTCGCAAAACCCGCCTGGCCCTTTCACCTTTCCCTGCCAGAAAAGTTTTCCGTCTGCCGTTTTCTGTAGAACAGTCGCCCCGCGGTTGTGCTCCATGTAGGGCGGGCACTGCCCGCCATCATTACTATTCCGAAAAGTCTTCCGTGTGTTCCACGCGCCATTTTGTCGGAGCGCCCTGTTATACCGAGTTGCGATTAAAGGGTTATTTTTGTAGCCGCAGGCTTTGCCGTGCCAGCACAGGCTGGAAAGCCTGTGCCACCCTTTGATTGCATATTGGTATTATCAGGGAAAGACTTGGCGTGACTAGGAATGAAGCAGCAGACTCTGCAGGTCCCGGAGGCTTTGCCGGGCCTGGCGCAGGGCCTGCATGATCCCGGAAGGCTGGGGGACCCGGTCGGGCAGGTGAATCCGATGATTGGCCGCAACCGTCCCCGGCGAGGACTGCAAGGCTAACGTGAGATCGGCCAACTCCCGGACCAGGAAGAGGAAAGCCACGGCCAGCGGTCCCCCGCGGCCGCTGCTGACTTCATCCCACGTTAGCGGTTCCGGGATGAAGAGAGATAATGACGGGCGCGGAGGCGGCGACAAGATCGCCTCGGCCTGACTGGTCAGAGCCTGGGTTAGAGGCAGCCTTGCAAGCTTGGTCTTTTTGCCGGCAAACTGTTTCTTTTTCGCCATATTTCCAGAAATTCAAGACAGAGTTTTGAATAATCCATGGACCCGGAACACCTGGGCTCGTAATCGAAAATCGCTTTCTGAGCTATCTGGGCCTGGTTCAAGGCTTCATTTTTCATAATTAAAGCTGCAAAGGTTTTTTCCCGATAAGGTTTTAACTGCTCCAGGATGTATTCGTTGGTGATGCTGTTGCGCTTATCGAACATGGTGAGCAGAATTCGGAACAGGTCTTCCTGGAAAAGATCCTCCATGGAGACGTTTTTCACGGTCTCCACCGTGGTGAGCAGGTCCGCCAGGCCATCCAGGGAATAGCGGGATATCTGGCAGGGAATAACGATAAAATCGCAGGCATACAGGGAATTGGTGGTCAGGACCCCCAAAGAGGGGGGGCAGTCGATGAGGACAAAGTCGTAATCCACATCCTTGAGAGCATTGGCCAGAATCGCTTCCCGGAAGACCCGGGTATAGACTTGCTCCGCCGCCCGGGCCAGATGAATGTGGGCCGGGGCAATATCCAGCCCCAGGATGTAGGTGGGCATCGCCACCTCGCTGATGCGCTTTTTGGGAACCAGGAGAATGTCCGCCATGGAAGCGGCGATGACGTCCGGCTCGATACCGATGCCAATACTTGTGTGGCCCTGGGGGTCCAGGTCGACAATCAGAGTGCGGTATCCCTGATAGGCCAGAGCGGCCCCCAGGTTAAGGGTGGTGGTGGTTTTCCCCGTACCGCCCTTCTGGTTGATGATCGCCACGATGTGGGACATGATAGAAACTCAGACCGGTTGCCCGGGGCACTTTTGAGTAATTTTTTTGTGATGATAAAGTATCGGCGAAACCCCGTCAAGGATTATCTGGCCGGGGCTGATCGAACAATTATCGCCTCAACTGCTTGACGAAATGGCACAACCTCTGCAATAAACCTTGATGAATTATTAAGATATTTAAAATTATTTCTAGGTTATTTCATGACCTCCCCCCTGGAAAGAAGACGGTTTAGCCGGATTAGGGTTTCACTCCCGGTGGCTTACCATACCCGCCTGCCCGATACCGACGCCCCTTTCCAGGGTCAAGGCGTCCTCCGGGATATCAGCCTGGGCGGCACCTATTTCCATGTAAATTCAGATAGTTATTTTCAACAGGGCCAGATCCTCTCCCTGACCTTTTCCGCCCCCCTGCCCTATCTGGAAGACACCGACATTTCCCACCTTCAGGCTACCGGCGAGGTAATTCGCTTCGACCCCCCAACCCCCAACCGCCCCCAGGCCGGGGTGGCCCTGAACTTCCTGGGAGGCTTAACTTTTTGCGCCACCCCCGCCCAATCAATGTTTTAAATCTTGAACCAGAAAAATCAACTTCCGTCTGAAAATTAATATCCCCAACTATATCAATTGATTATATAATGAGACCAGGGGCACGAAAAATTGACGTTTTTCTCCTGGTTAAACATTTTGCTTCATGTCTGGTTGCCGTAAAATCGCCATCGCTTTGAGCGGCGGGGTGGACAGCGCCGTGGCTGCCGCCCTCTTGCAGCGCCGGGGCTTCAACCTCCAGGGCGTCCACCTGCGCCTGTCTCCCCTGGCGGCGCCGCCAGACCGGGTTGAAGCCCTGGCCCAATACCTGGGAATTCCCCTCACGGTGCTGGACCTGCAAGCCGAATTCGCCCGGGAGGTGCTGGACTATTTTGTCTCGGAGTACGCCCGGGGCCGCACCCCCAACCCCTGCGTGCGCTGCAACGCGGCCATCAAGTTCGGCCACCTGTGGCAGTACCTCAAGAAAGGCGGGGTCACCCACCTGGCCACCGGCCATTACGCCCGGTTAAACCTGGACGATGGCATCCCGGGCCTGTTCCGGGGGGTGGACCGCCGCAAGGACCAGTCGTATTTCCTCAGCCGCCTGCCGTTAAGCCTGCTGCCCAACCTTCTCTTCCCCCTGGGGCAGATGACCAAAGAGGAGGTGCGGCGCCTCGCTCGCGAGGCGGGATTGCCGGTCCGGGAAGACCAGCCGGAGAGCATGGAGTTGTGCTTCATCCCGGCAGGCGACTATCAGGATTTTCTCAAGGCCCGGCGGGGCTTCGCCGGGACTCCCGGCGACTTCGTGGACGCCGGGGGACGCCTCCTGGGCCGGCATCGCGGCCTGGAAGGCTATACCGTGGGGCAGCGCCGGGGCCTGGGCATCCCTGCCCGGGAACCCTTCTACGTCATCGACCTCCAGCCGGAAACCAACCGGGTGGTGCTGGGACCCCGGGAGGAACTGCTCTCCCCGGGGCTCACGGCCTCCCGGATGAACTGGCTCATTAATCCCCCGGCCGGCGAAATCGAGGCCGCGGCGGTGATCCGCTACCGCCATCCCGGGGTCCTGGCCCGGATCACCCCCCAAGCCGACGGCGAAGTACAGGTCGCCTTTGCCGCCCCCCAGTCCGCGGTGGCCCCGGGCCAGGCCGTGGCCTTCTACCACGGCGACCGGCTCCTGGGCGGCGGCTGGATCGAGGCGCGGCTGAAGT
>JAGVPN010000005.1 GCA_020052215.1 Syntrophobacterales bacterium | reverse complement strand
TGCTGGTGCTGGCTGGCGGGGTAATGTGCTGGTGCCGGCCGGCCCAGGGCGCCGACCAGGACCCGGTGGCCCAGACTTCAGCCCAGACCCCGGGCAGCCCGCTGACCTTTGAGGAAGCCGTCAAAATCGCCATAACCCAGTCCCCTCATTTCACCAAAAGTTCCCTGGACATCGATATTGGGCGGCTGGACGAAACCGACAGTCGTTATGGGATGGTTCCCCCCTTGACCTTCCGCACCTATTATTATGTTAACCGCCCCTCGGGGACAGGCCAGGGCAAGCCCTACAGTTTAAGTTTTTCCACGTTACCGTATAACCCCTTGGGGGCGTACTTTACCCTCCAGGCCCAGAAGTTGTCCACCAAGGCAGCGATTCTCAGTCACCTCAGAGTAATTTCCGGTGGTCTGGCAAGTCTGGGAATTTACTACCTGGGACTGGAGGCCGCGCACAAGCAGGCAGGAATCCAGAAAGACCTGATTAAGGTAGCCCAGGAAAACCTCACCTATGCAGAAAACCGGGTGGCTATCGGAACGGGCACCTCCCTGGAAGTCAAAATGGCCCAGCAGCAATTGCAATTGGCCCGGGGCGAGCAGGAGGGAATTGCCCTGGCCATAAACCGGAATCTATCCAGCCTGAAGAATTTCCTTGGGTTGCCATCCAGCCAGAATATCACCCCTGCTTTCCATGACAGCCGGCGTCAGGTATTGGGCAGTTTTAATCCCGCCACCGTTACGCTGGAGCAAGCCAAAATCCGTTCCTACGAACTGATGGTTTTCGATATCTATAAGCAGCTCCAGCAGTATAATATCTCTCTGGCCATCGCCAAGTCCTTTCCCACTGTCCTCTTCAACACCCAGACCCCCGACCCCTTGAGTGTAAGCACGGGCTATGGCCTTTATGTTGGCTTAGGTCTCGAGATCCCCGTGTGGGATGGGTTTACCCGGATCCGTAACGTCTCCCGGCAAAAAGCCCTCTTAAAACAGGTTGGCGCTAAAAAAGGGGAAAGAGAAAGTGTATTAGAGGAAAGATGGTTCGTTACCCTGGAAAAGATTCACGAACATAGTATAGGCCTGAAAAATGCCCAATCCCTGGAAGAACTGGCCCGGCTTAAGTCACACCAGCAAGAAGTCCGTTACCATTCCGGAGAGGTGCCCCTCGCGGTGTTCTTGGAAAGTCGCAATGAGGTTCTAAGAGCCCAAAAGGAGACCTTAAGACGAGGCCTGGAGTATGACCAGGAAGTTCTAAAGTTTCGGGAGTTATCCGGAGATTTAGGGAATACCTATGTTGATGCGAGTGCTTGGCAGAAGTAAGTGGGCGGCCTTAGGGGGCTGGATGTTGGCCATCTTCCTGGGATTAAGCATTCCGGGAGCGGGATTCGCCGGAGAGGTGCCGGTCACTCGGGCCACCACGCCTCCTTCAAACGGGGAGTCGGAAATAATCTTTAATGGTAAATTGTTCTGCTCCCTGAAACGGGGCATCGTATTGCCCTTTAAGGGAACTATTACTTCCCTGCGGGCCCGCTCCGGACAGCGGGTGGGAGCAGGAGAAATCCTGGCGACTTATCGCCTGGCTCCGGAATCGCTGATGGCGATCCAACAGCGTCTCTCGCCGCCGCAACTGGCTGAAATGGAGACGAAACTGGCGGAAGTGCAGCGGACTATGGTGCCCCTGACGAGCAAACAACGGGAACTCACCCAGTTGGTCCAGAAAAAATTAGCGCCCTCCCAAGGCCTGGCCCAGGTCAACGAAGAATTGCAGTTCCTGGGAAGGGAGAAGGCGGCCCTCCAGGAGAGGCTGAAAAAGGATCGCCAACTGGCCAAGCAAGACCAGGAGGTCTTGAGTGACTTGGTGGGCACTGCCGTGAAAACCGGCCAGGTTCCTCGGGAAGTGAGCCTGAAGACCCCTATCAGCGGCTACGTCATCTGGGTCAACCCCGAGATGCGGGAAGACGCCGAACTGCCACCCCTGATCGCCTTTCAAGTCGGGGTGATGGACCCCATGCTCCTGCGGGCCCAGGCTTTTGAAATCGAGGCCCTCCAGGTCAGAGTCGGTCAACCGGCCGAGGTGACCCTGGACGCCCTGCCGGGGCGAAAATTTCAGGCCAAGGTCAGCCGCATTTCCTGGTTCTCAATTACCGTGGGCCCGGACCAGCCTGCCTACTATGAAGTCGAGTTAACCGTCCCCAACCCCGATCTAGACTTGAAAGAAGGCTTGAAGGCTCGCATCGTTCTGCGCAAATCCGAGTAAGAGGAACATTGATGAAGTCAAGCGGGGAGATTACGGTGTCTCCCGTTCAGAATGACGCGTCTTTATGGGAATTTCTCCGCCTGCCGTGGCACATCTATCAAGGGGACCCTTACTGGGTGCCCCCTATTCTCTCCCAACAGCGCCAGTTTCTGGATCCCCGGCGCGGGTCCTTCTTTGAGATCGGCGAGGCCCGGTATTTTTTGGCCTGCCAAGACGGCAGGCCGGTCGGGCGCCTGTCCGCCCACATCAATCGGCTCCATGACACCGGTCACGGCCCGGAAACCGGCTTCTTTGGGTTCTTCGAGTGTATTCCGGACCGGGACGTGGCCGCGGCCCTGTTCGAGGCGGCGGCCGCCTGGCTGCGAGAGCGTGGCAAGACCCGCCTGGTCGGACCTTTAAATTTCGGCATCTACGATGAGATGGG
>JAGVPN010000162.1 GCA_020052215.1 Syntrophobacterales bacterium | reverse complement strand
GTTGATCACCTTGCCCCGCCGTTCCCGCTCCGCCTCGGCCTGCTTGGCCATGGCCCGCTGCATCTCGATGGGCAGGTCGATGGCCCGCAGTTCCACCAGAGTCACTTTGATGCCCCAGGGATCGGTATGTTTGTCCAGAATCTCCGCCAGTTGAGCGTTGACTTTCTCCCGTTCCGACAGCAAATCGTCCAGATCCACCTGGCCGCAGACGCTCCGGAGGGTGGTCTGGGCCAGCAACTGGGTGGCATTCCAATAGTCCCGGACCTCGATGATGGCCTTCAGGGGGTCGATGACCCGGAAATAGACCACCGCGTTCACCTTCATGGTAACGTTGTCCCGGGTGATGATGTCCTGGGAGGGCACGTCATAGGTCACCAACTGCAGATTGACCTTGGTCAACCGGTCAACCATGGGGATCAGGATGATGAGTCCGGGCCCCTTGGCCTGGGGCAGGGCCCGCCCCAACCGGAAGATCACGCCCCGCTCGAATTCATTCAGGATCTTGATGGCGCTCATCAAAAAGAACACCCCAATGACGATAATAAAGAGAAAAGAACCGGAGATAAACTGAAACATGACTGCCTCCTTTTATTAAGCCCGGCGCACCCGGAGCTTCAAATCCTCTACCTCCAACACCACCACGGCTTCCCCCTGAGCAATGGGGGCGTCGCTCACGGCTTGCCAGTACTCGCCGTGGACAAAGACCTGCCCTTCCGGGTTCAAGGGGGTATAGACCACGCCCCGCTCCCCCACCATGCCGGCGGCACCGGTCATGGAGCGCCGCAGGTGGCTGCGAAAGACAATCCCGGCCACCAGGATGAAGAACAGAGAGATAATGACCACCGTAGGAATCAACACACCCCAGGAGATATCCACGCCCCCTTCACCTCCCCGAAACAACATCATACCCCCTAAAAACAGGGACACCAACCCCGCCACGGACAAAAGGCCATAGCTGACGATTTTAAATTCCAGGATGAAGAAAATAAAGGCCAGCAAGATCAACAAGATGCCGATAATATTGATGGGCAGGGTCTGGAAAGCGAAAAAGGCCAGAAGCAGGCAGATGGCGCCGATGACCCCGGGGAGCACCACTCCCGGGTGGGCGAACTCGAAATAGAGGCCCGCCAGGCCGACCATCATCAGGATAAAGGCGATGTTGGGGTCGGCAATGTGCTTCAGTAACCGGAAGCGCACCCCTTCGGGGATTTCCTTGACCGGCACCCCCACGGTGCGGAGGACCAGCTTTTTTCCCCTGACTTCGACTTTCCGGCCGTTGATTTTGGTCAAGAGATCTTCCAGATTGTCGGCCATCAGGTCCACGACCTTGAGCTTCACGGCCTCGGTGGCCGGAATGGAGACGCTCTGGCGGATAGCCTTTTCCAGCCAATCGGCGTTGCGGCCCCGCTCTGCCGCCATGGACCGCCCTGAGGCCACCATGTCGTTGACCAGCTTTTTCTCCATGGTCTTGTTGGTCTTGCCCATGCCGATGGAGACCGGGTGGGCCGCGCCGATGTTGGTCCCGGGGGCCATGGCGGCCACGTCCGCCGCCATGGTGATAAAGACCCCGGCCGAGGCGGCCCGGGCCCCCCGGGGAGAGACATAGACGACCACCGGCACTTTGGCGTTGCTGATGGCCTGGACGATCTGCCGCATGGAGGTTTCCAGGCCGCCGGGGGTGTCCAGTTCAATAACCAGGGCCTCGGCGTTCTCCCGCTCCGCCAAGCGGATGCCCTCCACCATGAATTCCGCCAGACCGGGGTTAATGGAGCCCACCGCCCGGAGTACGTAAACCGCCCGGGGTGCGGCCGCGCCGGCCGCCAGGCCCGCCAGGAGCAGCACCGCCAGCACCACTATGAGAAGTTTAAGCTTTTTCATGACCAGCCAGATACTCCATGACCTGCTGCATATCGGCCCAGGTCTTGCGCCGCTCCTGGGGGGCCCGCAGCAGGTAAGACGGGTGAAACGTGGGCATCACCCGGATGTTGTGGTACCGTTGCCAGTGCCCCCGGAGGCGGGTTATGGGTTCCTTGGTCCTCAGCAGGGCGTGGGCCGCGGGTCGCCCCAGGATGACAATCACCTGGGGCCGGATGGCCTGGATCTGCTTTTCCAGAAAAGGCAGGCAGGTAGCCACCTCATCGGCCTCGGGGTCACGGTTCCCCGGAGGTCGGCACTTGATGATGTTGGCGATATAGACCTCTTCACGGCGCAGGCCCAAATTGGTGAGCATTTTGTTGAGGAGTTGCCCGGAGGCGCCCACAAAGGGCACTCCCTGTTGATCTTCATCGGCCCCCGGGGCCTCCCCCACGAACATCAACCGGGCGTTAGCGGCCCCGTCCCCAAAGACCAATTTCTTCCGGCCCCCATAAAGCTTGCAGCGCCGGCAATCCCCCATCTCGGCCCGGATCTCCTCCAGGCTGGGAATTTTGTCCGCTGATTTCTTTCTGTCCTCCCTTTGAGGCGCGACCTTATCCGGCAGCCCCCGCCATCCCAGGCGCCGTTGATAGCGGAGCCAATCAGATAGATTATCGACCAGTTCCCGCAATTCCTTAACTGGGTCTTCAGGCATTTTTCGTAAGGGCCTCGTCCCTGGTTTCCAGCAGCGCGACCACCTGGTCCAGGATTTTTGCCGCCACCTCTTCTTTGCTCAACAACGGCAGGGGCATCGCCTCCCCGACCCGGGGGATCAGGGTGACTTCGTTGGTGTCCACCTGGAACCCCGAATCCGGCCGGTTGACGTCGTTGGCCACAATGAGGTCCAGATGTTTCTCCCGCATCTTGCGGCGGGCCTCGGCCTCCAGGTCGTGGGTCTCAGCCGCGAAACCCACCACGATCTGCTGGCTCTTCAGCGGCGCCATCTGTTTCAGGATGTCGGGGTTTTGGGTGAGATGGAAGGTCATCTCTTCACGAGCCCGCTTGATCTTCCTGACTTCGGCTTGGGTGGGCCGGTAGTCGCTCACCGCCGCGGCCATCAACAGCGCGTCCACTTCGGGAAAGTGCGCCTTGACCGCGGCCTGCATGTCCCGGGCGGAGCGCACCATTACACACTTCACCCCATAGGGGACCGGCAGACTGGTGGGCCCGCTCACCAGGGTGACGTCCGCGCCCCGGCGCCAGGCCACCCTGGCCAGGGCATAGCCCTGCTTGCCGCTGGAGCGGTTGGTCAGAAACCGCACCGGGTCAAAGTCTTCATGGGTGGGTCCGGCCGTGACCAAGAGCTTCCGCCCCGCCAGGTCCCGGACACTGAGCAGGCCGGCTGCGGCCTCCACTATCAGGTCCGGCTCCGGCAGGCGGCCCAACCCCACCGCGCCGCAGGCCAAAGGCCCGGCGGCCGGCTCCATCACCAACAGCCCCCGGCCCTTGAGCCGGGCCAGATTCCCCTGCACCACCGGGTTGGCCCACATCTCGGCGTTCATAGCCGGGCAGACCAGCACCGGCACGGTGGCCGCCAGCATAATGGTGGTGAGCAGATCGTCCCCGATACCGCCGGCCACCTTGCCGATAAAATTGGCGGTGGCCGGGGCCACCACGATGGCGTCCACCTCCTGGCCCAGGCTGATATGCTCCAAGGGATCGCTCTCCGGCCCGAACATGGCCGTAGCCACCTTCTCCCCCGTGAGCGCGGCAAAGGTCAACGGCCCCACAAACTCCCGGGCCGCGGCGGTCATCACCACCTTGACCCGGGCCCCGCCGCCCATGAGCCGCCGGACCAGCTCCGCGGCCTTGTAAGCCGCAATGCCGCCGGTCACTCCCAATAAAATGCGTTTGCCGAGAAAGACCATATCAGCTTTCTCCGATAAGTCTCTTATACCAATAAGCAGTCAAACGACTATCTTTGTCATTCTGAGTGCAGCGAAGAACCTCCCTTTTTAAGCCGCCGAGATTCTTCACTCCGCTACGCTCCGTTCAGAATGACATGCATATTCATAGTTTTTTGACCGCAACTTGGTATCAGGGTGCAAGGGGATCAGGGGTCATAAGGTTAAAAGACGAAAGGGCAAAAAGGTTAACAAAGATGACCGTCATGGTTCTTTCCCCTTTTCGCCCCTTCCCCTTTACCCCCCGGTTTTAAAAAAACGGGTTATATTTGCGTTCCTGGGCCACGGTGGTCACCGGGCCGTGGCCGGGGTACACGGTGTAGTTATCTCCCAGGGGAAATATTTTGGTTCTCACGCCGTTGATCAGAGCGTCGTAGTCCCCCCCGGGGAAGTCGGTGCGGCCGATGGACCCGGCAAAGAGGGTGTCGCCCACGTAGACGTAGGGGTGGTCTTCCAGCAGCAGGCTGATGCCCCCCGGAGTATGTCCCGGGGTATGGAGGACCTTCAGCCGGTACTTGCCGAAGGTGAGGATGTCGTTTTCTTGCAGCAGAATATCCGCCTGGGACAGGCGCAGGCGGTTGCCGGTGAAAAACATGGCTTCAGACGAGGGTTTGTCCAGCATCTGGGCATCGGCGGCGTGGATGGCGATTTTTGCCCCCGTGGCTTCTTTCAGAGGCTGGTTGGCATCCACGTGGTCAAAATGGCCGTGGGTGTCGATAATCAGCTTCAGCTGTAATTTGTGGCGGTTCAGGACCTCTAAGATCGCGGCCTCGTCGCCCCCGGGATCGATGACCACGGCTTCTTTGGTCTCCTCGTCGCCCAGGATATAGCAATTCACTTCCAGTAAACCCACTATCAGACCTTTTTGGATCATTTTTGGTTGCTCCCTCCAGGGTGACGCTTCATAAATTAAGATGGTTTTTCTATTAAGAAAAAAGCCCCAATAAAGGTCAGCATTTTACCCCCCTTTTTTAAAGGGGAGCAGGGGGATTAAATAAGCGATTGATAATCCCCCTAAATCCCCCTTTAGGAAAGGGGGACTTTTAAAGAACAAACCTGGCGGACACCTGGGTCCGCCCCTACATTTCAAGAATTGAGCAGAAATTTCACTCCCTGGACCGCGAAGTAGCCTCCGAAGCCAAAGAGAAAAACGCCGCACCCGGCCAGAAAGCCCTGGTAGATGCGGTCAGAGATCAAGCGGCGCCCCTGGGCCACGGCCCCGGACACCAGGGTGTACCAGGCGAAGTCGGCTAAGATATGGCCGATGAAGAAGAGGGCCACCCCCAGCCAACCGTATTTCATGGAAAACATGACGTAGCCCAGGCCGATGGTGAGCCACCAGATGAGCCAGTAGGGGTTGGCGGCGCTCATGAGCACCCCGGCCACGATGGGGTTGAGGCCCGAACCCTCTTGAGGGTCGAATTCCAGGTGGCTGTGGCGGGAGGACTTGAGGAGCCCCAGGCCCATCCACCAGAGCATACCGGCGCCCAAAACGCCCACCAGGCCCAGCACCAGCGGGCGGTGCAGCCAGACGCCCACCCCGGCCAGGAGCAACAGGACCAGGGCCAACTCCAGCAAGGC
>JAGVPN010000239.1 GCA_020052215.1 Syntrophobacterales bacterium | reverse complement strand
AACAAGTAATAATCCGAATTGTAGGGGCGGTTCGCGAACCGCCCCTACGGTGGTTGCGATCATAAAGCCAGAATTACCTCTATGACGGCAACTTGGTATTACGGGTAGGGCAAAGGCCCAGGTGGAACTGCCCCCAAGATCCGGGGCCTGCCCCGGACAACAAATTATCCGCCGCGGATTGACAATCCCTTCGAAGATGCGCACAATAAAATCAAGTGAGGCCTAACCCCCATGAGGCGTCGGATATTCCAGATTTGCCCTGCGGTTTTCGTCCTCGTCCTCTTCTCGCCCCGGCAGGTTCTGGCCCAATGGGTCACCTGGCACCAATTTAGCACCCAAGGGTCCTATGTCCACCAGACTGCCCACCTGCTGTTTTTCCTGTCCATGCTCTTTTTCATCTATGAAATTTTTCATGCCAATCTGCAAAAATTTCGCGGCTTTCGGCTCCTGGTGTGGGCCTGGGCGCTTTTCGCCTTATGGAACCTCGACGCCTTCGTGGGCCACTGGGCCGACTGGACCCTGGAAAATCCGGTCATCCTGGGCCAGGGCTGGGGCCGGCGGCTCGCCATGGATGATTTCCAAACCTGGCTGGTTTATATTACCAAGATCGACCACTCCATCCTGTTAGTGCCGGCCTTCCTGATGTTTTATCTGGGCCTGAAGGCCCTGGTGCGCAAGCCGGGAGCCGAATAGATGGTCACTCTGCCCCTGGCTACCCTCTGGATCCTGGAATACCTGAGCGCGCTCATCGTCCTGATTTTGGCCATCCTCTCCCTGCGCCTGAGCTGGCGACTGGTGGATCAGGACCCGGAAAATGCCCTGTGGCTGTTCCTCAACTGGCTGGCCATGGCCTTTTTGATTTTTTCCGTCAGCCACCTGATTTCCCATACCCTGCATGATCTCATCACTTACTGGGATTTTCCCAACCTGGCGCTGGCCCAGCGGATTTTCGGCGGCTTCGATACCGTGGTTTATGTGACCGTCGCGGCCATCACCTTGTTTTTTCACCGGATTCAGCGGCTGTACCGGCGCATGGAGGCGGATCATCACCATCTGGAAGAGACCAGTCACGAAATCCTGGCCCTCAACCGGGAGATGGAAGCCCTGGTGATGGAGCGCACCATGTCGGAGATGGCCCTGGGGATGGCCCACGGCATCCGCAATCCCCTGCACGTCATCGGCGGCTTCAGCCACCGCCTCTTGCGGAAGACGGACGAAGACGACCCCAGCCGGGCCTGGGCCACGGCCATCGCCGAGGAGGCCAAGCGCATCGAGCAGATGGTGGAGCGCTTCGAGACCCTGGCCATGAGAAAGACCTCGTTTTTCGCCCAGGAGGACCTGAACGTCATCGTCCGGAGCACCCTGGATCTCCTGCTCCCGGAGTTGAAAGCCAAGAACCTTACCCTGGTGGCGGAACTCTGCTCCGAGGCGCTGGTGGGGCGCTTCAACAAGCATCTGCTGAAGGTGGCCCTGGCCCATCTGGTGCGCAACGCGGTGGAGGCCACCCCCCGGGGGGGGACCGTGCTGGTGCGCACCGCCAAAGAGCAACAATTCGCGGTGTTGGTTATCCAGGATACGGGCCGGGGGATGCCCCAGGAAGTGGTGGAGAAGGTGTTTGTGCCGTTTTATACCACCAAGATCGGCGGTACCGGCTTAGGCATGGTGTTCGTGCGCCAGATCGTCGACGAACACCGGGGGGTCATCACCCTGGAGAGCAAGGTGGGCCGGGGCACCACCGTGACCATCCGGCTGCCGCACCGCTTCACGGACCGGCCGGAAGTGGCAGACGAGGTTCCGCCCAGCGCTCCGCCCGAGGCCCCTGCCGCCCCGTCGACCCCGGAACCGGGGTCGGGATGAAGAATAACCTTTACGTATCCGTTATCAACTGCTCCTGAAAACGAGAAAACCACCGGTGCAACTTTTCAACTTTCTCTTTATGGACCAGTTCCATATCTGCCAATCTCTTCAGAAAGTTTTGGGTCCAGCCGGGGGGATATTCCTGCGCTAACTTTTTATAGAACCTATGTTGATACTCTTCCGACCTGATGGCGAAGGCCAGGGCATCGGCGGGAGCCATATCAGGGGTGATTGACGTGACCACCTTTAACATCGGCTCAAGATCGGCTTCCCCCACCGAGGGAATTGAGGGAAATTCACCTTTCTCCAAATAGTTTTCCAATAAAACTCGGTGTTCTTTCTCTTCCCCGGCCAAAATCTTAAAAACCTCGCGGGTTTCCAGAGTTGTGGCCTTGGTTGCCATTTTTTCATAAAAATCAGCCATTTTTGACTCGATGGCCATGGCTTTTTGAATAAGATCACGGAAGGTCGCGCCCATCTTAATAATCCTTTGACCAAGTTTTACCGAGCCGGAAAAACCAGAACCGCGCCGGATAAATTTTCCGCCTTATCTGGAGGCAGGCCTCATCTTCCCTGAAATCGGGGTATTGGAGGGGAAAAATCTTTCCTTGCTTATCCGTATCGACAAAACCAGTTCCGGGCTTTAATTTATGGATTGGCCCCCCGGACCCGGTTGGCCGGTGACTCGGTGGGGGGTATTGGCTTCAAAGGGAGAGGATTACTTTTTGGCCTCTTCGGCCCGGGACACCAGCCAGAAGATCACGCCGCACACCAAAATGCCCGCCAGATAAAGCCCTTCGGTCCACAGGTCGTGGGAGCCCAGGGAGGACACCAGCACCTTGCGGATAAAGGCCACCAGGGCCAAACCCACAAAGAGTTGGAGCTTGAAGGCGCCGCCCCGGAGGCGGTCGATCTCCATGTCCAGCAATTCGATGACCACCCAGAGGATCAGCACCGAGCCCATGGCGCCCACCAGGCCTTGGGTGAGATTCCCCTGGATGATGTGGAGCACGTCCTGGACCACGAGGCCCACCGCCCCTAAAGACAGGCCCAGGAGGCCCACCACCAGGAGGATATTGAGGCCGAAGGTGAAGCGCTGGGAAAAGCGGATCAACGCGGAGTCCAGCTTGTGGGAGAGAAAGACCCGGCGGAGCTCTTCTTCATGGTAGGTCCGGGCGATGATGTCCAGGTTCAGGTCCAGGATCTTTTCCACCGCCTTGAACGCGCCCTCCCGCTGCCGGAGGTCCACCTCCGTCTCAATGATCCGGTGCAGGCGCCGGCGGATCAGATTCATCCCCACGTAAACGAAGTGGGCCGACAAGCCGATGTGCACGTGGGCCTGGCCGATGCGCTGCAGGCGCTGGAAGTAGCGCTCGTCATAGGGACCCTGAAACAGGGCCAGCAGCCACTGCTGATGCTGCGCCCGCAGCCGGGCCAGCTTGGTTTCATCTTTCAGAAACCTGGCGGCGTCGGGGATGCTGAGGAACAGGTTGTAGAAATCCGACACCATGGCCTCAACGTGGGGCGAAACCACCGGCAACAAGCCTTTTAAGGTCTCAATGTCCGGTTCCGAGAACCGGTAATTTTCTTTGATCTCCTGAAAGGTCCGCATGGTCAAAACTCCGGGGTTAAAAGGGGAAAAGGGAAGAACGCTCCTGCTGTATTATGCCCCATGAATACCTGGTCTGAATAGTTCTTTAATACCAAATGAGCAATCAAAAGACTATTTTTTGTCATTCTGAGCGCAGCGAAGAATCTCCTTTGTTCATCCGCCGAGATTCTTCACTCCGCGGCGCTCCGTTCAGAATGACATGAATATTCATAGTTTTTTGACCGCAACTGCTTCTCAGACTCCCTCCCCCAACCCCAAACTGGCGAAGGGGAAAAAAATGCAGGGGCGGGTTTAAAACCCTCCCCTGCAATGACCGGCTAACCAAATTTCATCTACCCATGGCCAAAAGTTTTTTCTGGTTCACCCCTCCCCCTAAAAGGGGAGGAGGCGGAAGCAGGCACGATTGACAGGCGCGATAGCTGCCGGCCTAACCGACTCTAGGACGCCATCTTCTTAAACCGCTCGGTGCGAAGCTTTTCGCCCTTGGATTCCGCCGGGGTCTGGCCCACCGAGGCCTTGACCTTGGCCAGGCGCTCGCTGGTGGGCGGGTGGGTCTTGAAGATGCCGCTGCTGGATCCCGCGCCCTTGGCCTCCATGGTGGTGAGGAGGATCACCATGGCGTTGGGATCGTAGCCCGCCCTGGTCAGTTCCGTCAACGCCGCGGCATCCGCGGCCTCTTCCGCCTTGCGGCTATAGCCGTTGACCACGATGGTCTTGAAGACGTCGTCGATGGAGCCTTCGAACAGGCTCACCAGGTTGCCGGCCACCCCGCCGTACTGCCGGGCCGCTTCCGTGCCCATGGCGGTGAAGACCTGGGTCCAGCGGGCCTGGCTGATGGAGTTGATGCCGTCCTTGTTGGCCACGTGCCCCACCTCATGGGCCAGCACCGCGGCCAGCTGGTCTTCGTTTTTGCAGGTCTGGAGCAACCCCCGGGTAATGAAGATGATGCCCCCGGGACAGGCAAAGGCGTTGATCTCCTGGGTGTCCAGCACCGCGAAGTGATAGCCCTTGAAGGGGTTGGGGCGGGAGGATTTCCGGGCCACCGTCTCCCCCACTTCATTGACGTATTGGGTGAGCTTGGGGTTCTGGTCCAGTTTGTACTTGCTGAGAATTTGGGCGGCCACCGCCCGACCCACGTAGTATTCCTCGGAATCGGTGATGGGCCGGGAGGCCTCCGCGGCCTTGGTCGCGCCCTTGACGGCAATGGCGGCCGCGGGGATGATGGCGGCCGTACCGCCGCAGCCCCCCACCGCGAAGGTTACCAGGATCAATAATGCCAACCAGGCTTCGCGTCTCATCATGGGGTCAGGTCTCCTTCCTTGATAAAGGCCTGCAGGGTGGCGGGATCCACCTTAAATCCCTCAATTTTGTCCACCTGGGCGAAATCCATCTCCGGGTGCTTGGAGCGATAACCGGACTCCACCTCCGGCGTGAAGCCCTTACCGGCCAACGCCACTTCGTCGCTGCTGGTCTGCTTCACCGGGGTGCCGGTGATCAGCCCGGGCAGGCTGATGCCCTGGCACCAGCCGGCGGTGGGCGCCAACAGCGGCAAGACCAACCCCAGAGCCAGCGTATATCTGGCAAATTTCGAATATCCGAATACCCTTCTCACATGAGCCTCCTCTGGTTAAGGGATTTCCAAAATTCGTTGATTACCCGATTACCTATTCGGCTTTTTTCCCGACTTGCTTAATTATCTTAGCGTGTAAAGACCACTAATGCAACCGCCGGCGGCCCAGGATGAGTGTCAGGCCGGCGATGATGACGCAGGCCCAGGCGAAGACGTCGCCGATCCGGGTGTAGAGGCTGCCGCCGGGGAGCCAGGCCAGCTCCAGGGCGTGGGCCTCGGGGACGTTGATTTCCGAGGTCCACAGGAGGCGGCCGGAACCGTCGATGAAGGCGGAAATCCCGGTGTTGGCCGCCCGGGCCAGGCAGACGTGATTCTCCACCGCCCGGAGCACCGCCATGGACAGGTGCTGGTAGGCCGCCGAGGTCTTGCCGAACCAGGCGTCGTTGGTGATGTTGACCAACAGGTGCGCCCCGTTGGCCACCTGGGCCCGGGCCAGATAGGGAAAGATGGATTCGTAGCAGACCAGGGGGCCGAGGGCTCCTTCGGGCAGGGACACGGTGGCCCCCACCGGCCCTTCGGCAAAGTCGCCCACCATGGGCACCATCTTGCCGATGAAGGGAAAAAAGCGCCGCAGCGGCACGTATTCGCCGTAGGGCACCAGGTGGGCCTTGTCGTAAGAGCCGATGGTTTCAGCCTGGGGGTTCAAGAGATAGGCCCGGTTATAATAGTTCTCGCCCTGGGGGGTCAGCTCATAGGCGGGGCTGCCGAACAACAGGTAGCCGCCGCTGTCTTTGGCGATCTTCTGGACTTCGGCCGCCAGGTCCGGGGTCCGCACATATAAAAAGGGCGCCGCGGTTTCAGGCCAGATGATGAGCTTGGCCCCTTTAACCCGCATAGTCAGTTCCCCATAGCGGTTCAGAGTGGTCTGGACCATGCTCTTCTGCCATTTCTCCCCCTGCTTGAGGTTGCCCTGGACCACCGCCACCTTGATCTTGGGGCTGGCGGCGGTGAGGGCCGCCACTTCCCCCAGGCGGTAATAGCCGTAACCGACCCAGAGGGCCAGGAGCAGACAGACGGCCGCGGCCTGGCGGAACTTGAAGGCCTGTCCCCGGGGCGGGAAGCAGAGGAGAAAGAGGCTGACGTTCACCAGGACCACCAGGAAGGAGAGGCCGTACACCCCGGTGATATCCGCGAGTTGGAGCAGCAGGGGGTGCTGGTAGAGGCCGTTGCCCAACAACTCCCAGGGGAAGCCGCTGATGATGTAGGTTTGCCCCATCTCCAGGGCCACCCAGAGGGTTGGGGCCCACCAGAGCAGGCTGAGGCCCCGGGCGGCGCCCCAGGCGACCCCCAGGCCCCACACCGCGGTGTAGAGACATAAATACCCGGCCAGCAGGAGCAGGATGCCGATGGCAACGATCAGGGGCAGCTTCCCGAAAACGTGGGTGACGTAAACGATCCAGTAGAGCAGCGCCGCATAGTGGGCCAGACCGGAGGCCAGGCCCAGCCAGAAGGCCGCTTTCAGGGATTTATCCCGGAGGGCCCAGAGCAGGGGGACCAGGGCGAAGATCAACAGCCACGTCTGGTCCAACTTGGGGAAGGCCGCGGCCAACAGCAGACCGGAGAGAATGGCGGCCAGGAAATGGGAAAGGCTGGTGCGCTGGTTCATGCTGTGGGATTATAGCCGGAATGGGGGGGGAGGGGAAGAAAATAGGACGAGGGGGCCGGATAAGTAGCCGTAGGGCGGGAAAGCGAAGCGCATCCCGCCTTAAGCAATTGGGTTAACCTAAAATCATGCCGCAATACCTACGCGCCTTTGTTCCAGGAGGCGCGTGCTGTTTCACGGTCACGTTGTTGGAACGCCGATGAAAACTCTTGACCGAACACCTTGACGATCTTCGGGCCGTGTTCAGGGCAGCCCGCCAGAGTGGGCGGCGATTGATGACGTTCGCCGTCTGGAGATGGAATGATGCAAAAGGCGGGATGCGCTTCGCTTTCCCGCCCTACGGTCCTACGGTCCTAAAATGGAATTTCATCTTCAGGAGTGGGCGACTCGCGCCCACCCACTACAATCTGATTTTTGGGCTGTAAGACAATTGCTTCTCCACGCTTCTTTGATTCCCATCGCTCCCGCATTACTTGTCCGCGTGCCGGCTTGACATATATGTGATCAAGGATTTCTGCGACCACATCAAGTGTATATGATGCTTCAGCAGGGTCTATTGTTGTCCATTCCATCTGCTGATCCTGAGCCGGATGGCCTGCGATATTGCCGAATTCTCGGATATCGTGCATCATTTGATGCAGAGTTGCTGATGCAGACTCCTCCTTGAGGAAGTCGTCAATGAGGTTTGCAAGTCTATCTCTGGGTTTTCCGAAA
This sequence comes from Syntrophobacterales bacterium, assembly GCA_020052215.1. Taxonomy (GTDB): domain Bacteria; phylum Desulfobacterota; class Desulfobaccia; order Desulfobaccales; family 0-14-0-80-60-11; genus 0-14-0-80-60-11. Next base: position 1,988 of record JAGVPN010000239.1, on the reverse strand, counting down.
CGCTCCCGAAGTGTTTGCTCGAGAATGCGCCGAGCCAAGAAGGTAGACCCATTGGGAGATAAATGTTCAATAGACGCTGCTTCTCGATAGAGTTCGCGCAGCGATGCTGGCACCTCCTCCGGGAGATCAGCTCTGTGGGAAGTGACGGGGAAGATGACACGCTCATCGAGTAGCGCAGGATCTCCTTGTGAGTGGCCCTGATAGAGGGTGGTGCTTTCCTGTCTGTAGATAATCGTAGCTTGCTGGCAGCGGGGGCGGGGGCAAATGCCCATGATAAAATAGTGGGTTCGTACCTCTTCAACCTCGTCTTCTACAATGGATTACCTGCCTAAACTCCAAGCAGGCCTGTTGCTCAGGCTCTTTGAATGCCACTGCATAGTGACAATGTCCGCAAGGCCCTTCGATCAGCCGCTTGTCAGAACCCCAACCTTCGAGATTGAATTCCCGGTCTGCTACGATGCCCACTTTTTTCCTCTTTGATGGTCTGCATTCTATTGATAAAATTTAAAGATTTTAGAGCACATAGGGGTTGAAATGTCAATACCTTGCCATGATCAACAATTATCGTCGGACCTTTAAAAATGAAAGATATGATAGGGTGATCAAATATTTAGGAGGGGAAGGTGGGAAAAGGGGGAGGGTGAATTACGGTTTGCCGGACAGTTAAGGCATTTTTCTGACCACTGCTCCCTAACCCACGACCCCTGCTTCCACTGGCAGCCTTCGCGCCTGGACCTGTTTGGCCCGGCGTTCGTCGGCGGAGAGCACGGTCAACTCCAGGTTGGGGATCTCCACCCGGTCGCTGACTTGGGGCACCCGGCCCAGGAAGTGGATCAGGAGGCCCCCCACGGATTCGAACTTGCCTTCCGGCCGGGGCAAAGTGAAGTGGTCCATCAATTCTTCCACGTCCAGGCGGGCGTCCACCAGGACGGAGCCGTCTTCCTGGGGGACGAGGCGGGGCTCCTGACGGTCGTACTCGTCATAGATCTCCCCCACGATCTCTTCCAGGATGTCCTCGAGAGTGATGAGGCCGGCGGTGCCGCCGTATTCGTCGATGACCACGGCGATCTGGGTTTTGCGTTCCACCAGGTCTCGTAAGAGGTCGCTGATCTTTTTGCTTTCGGGAATGAAGTAGGCGGGGCGGAGGACCCGGGCCGGGTCCCAGGAGGTATCGGGGTTCTGCCAGAACACCAGGAGGTCCTTGGCTAAGAGGATGCCCTTGATGTGATCGATGTCGCCGTCGAAGACCGGCAGGCGGGAGTGGCCGCAGGAAATGACCAGGGAGATGATCTGGTCGAGGGAGGTGTAGCGCTCCACCCCCACCATCTCCAGTCGGGGGACCATGATCTCCCGGACGAGGGTATCCCGGAACTCAAAGATACTCTCGATGAGCTGCCCTTCCTGGCGGGTTATGAGGCCCCGTTCCTCGCCTTCATCAATGATGTACTGGATTTCACGCTCCAGGTCTTCCGGTTGCGTGATGATCCTCCGTGAGAACCTCTGGCGAAGGCGCTTGAGGAAACTGGGGTGAGGACTGTCGGCCTCTTCCATGCCTAACCCTGCATCTGCTTCCGCTCCTGGCGCATCAGGCGTTCCACGGTCTTGATTTCCCGGGGAAATTCCAGGCCCCGGTCCAACAAGTTGATTTCGTGGCGAGCAATGCCGAAACATTCGGTGGCATAATCCACCGCCTGCTGGTAATCGAATCCCTTGCAGGAAAAAATATCCAGGCTCAGATAGTTGCGCTCAGGGAAGGTGTGAATGCTGATATGACTTTCCGCAATGAGGACAAACCCGGACAGCCCCCAATCATCAGGCACTTTGCCGTGATATTTGAAGGCATAAGGGGGCATGATCTTGGTCATGTGGATCAGGTCCGGGCAGGTCTCCAGGAACTCGTAAATGGCGTCCAGATTCGTCAGCCGCTCATAACTGCATTCATAACCATCCAGGGTCAGATGCAGTCCAAAGCCAACCGCCGGCTTTTT
>JAGVPN010000131.1 GCA_020052215.1 Syntrophobacterales bacterium | reverse complement strand
TCCGGCGCTCCACCTGCCGGGCCACCTGGCCGGCCCCAGCCGGGAGATTTATACCGAGCTGCATTCAAAGAGCAATATTTTGTAGCCGCAGGCTTTAGCCTGCGCCTGCACAGGCGAGACGCCTGTGGCACCAGTTGATGGCGAATTGGTATTAAATAAACCCGCGTAACTGCGCCGGTGGGGGCGCGTTTAGGGTTACAGGTAAGGGAAAGGAACATTGGGGCAGGGCCGAAATCACCGTCCTGGCCGGCGCCCTGATTATCAACGAAATATGCCTAAACGCACCGACCTTAAGAAGATTTTGATCATCGGCTCAGGCCCCATCATCATCAGTCAGGCCTGCGAGTTCGATTATTCCGGCACCCAGGCCTGCAAAGCCTTGAGAGAAGAAGGCTATGAGGTGGTGCTGATCAACTCCAACCCGGCCACCATCATGACCGACCCGGACATGGCCGACCGCACGTATATCGAGCCCATCACGCCGGAAATGGTGTGCCAGGTGATCGAGCGCGAGCGCCCCGATGCCCTGCTCCCCACCCTGGGGGGGCAAACCGGCCTCAACTGCGCCATTGCCGTGGCGGAAACCGGCATCCTGGAAAAATATGGGGTGGAGATGATCGGGGCCAACCCCGAGGTCATCAAAAAGGCCGAAGACCGGGAACTTTTCCGGGACGCCATGGCCAACATCAATCTCCGGGTGCCGAACAGCGTCATCGTGCGCACCCTGGATGAGGCGGTGGCCGCGGCGCCGGTCATCGGCTACCCCGTCATCGTGCGGCCCAGCTTTACCCTGGGGGGCACCGGCGGCGGTATCGCCTACAACCTGGAGGACCTGAAGCACATGGCCGCGGATGGCCTTTCAGCCAGCATAATCACCGAGGTGATGCTGGAAGAGTCGGTGGTGGGCTGGAAGGAATTCGAACTGGAAGTGATGCGGGATTTCCAGGACAACGTGGTGATCATCTGCTCCATCGAAAACCTGGACCCCATGGGGGTGCACACCGGCGATTCCATTACCGTGGCCCCGGCTCAAACCCTGACCGACCGGGAGTACCAGACCATGCGGGATGCGGCCATCGCCATCATCCGGGAGATCGGGGTGGAAACCGGCGGCTCCAACATTCAATTTGCCATCAACCCCGTAAACGGCGAGATGGTGGTTATCGAAATGAACCCCCGGGTGTCCCGCTCCTCGGCCCTGGCCTCCAAGGCCACGGGCTTCCCCATCGCCAAGATTGCGGCCAAGCTGGCGGTGGGCTTCACCCTGGACGAGATCAACAACGACATCACCCGGGAGACCTACGCGGCGTTTGAACCCACCATTGACTACTGCGTGGTCAAGATTCCCCGCTGGACCTTTGAGAAGTTCCCCCAGGCCGAGGATTTTCTCACCACCTCCATGAAGTCCGTGGGGGAGGTGATGGCCATCGGCCGCACCTTCAAAGAGGCCCTGCAAAAAGGCATCCGGTCCCTGGAGATCTCCCGGTTCGGTCTGGGCGCCGACGGCAAGGACCTGCCCCATCTGTCGCTCCCGAAATTGCGCTGCAAGCTAAGGGTCCCCAATTCCCAGCGCCTTTTCTACCTCCGCCAAGCCTTTGGCGATGGCCTGTCGGTGGAAGAGATCTATTGTATCACCGGCATCGACCCCTGGTTCCTGCACCAGATTCGCGACCTGGTGGCTTTCTCCGATGAACTGGCCGGTTTCGGCAAACTGTTGCTGAAGGGGCGCGGCCAGGACCAGGTTGAAGACCTGCTCCGGAAGGCCAAGGAGTGGGGCTTCTCCGACCGTCAACTCGCCCACCTCTGGGGCGGCGGTGAGGAGCATATCGCCCGGATGCGCCAGGAGCACGGCATCAATCCGGTCTATAAGCTGGTGGACACCTGCGCCGCGGAGTTTGAAGCCTACACCCCCTATTTTTATTCCACCTATGAGTGGGAAGACGAGGCCCGCCAGACTGCGGGGGACAAGGTCATGATCCTGGGCGGCGGTCCCAACCGCATCGGCCAGGGCATCGAGTTCGACTACTGCTGCTGCCAGGCCTCCTTCGCTCTCAAAGAGATCGGGGTGGAGTCCATCATGGTCAACTCCAACCCCGAAACGGTGTCCACAGACTACGACACCTCGGACAAGCTCTATTTCGAGCCTCTCACCCGGGAAGACGTGCTCCACATCGTAGCCGCGGAACAACCCCTGGGCCTGATCCTCCAGTTCGGCGGCCAGACCCCCCTGAACCTGGCGGTGCCACTGGGCCAGGCCGGGGTCCGCATCATGGGGACCAGTCCTGCCGCCATCGACCGGGCCGAAGACCGCAAGCTCTTCAAGGAAATGTTGAATAAGCTGGGGCTCAAACAGCCCCCCAACGACACCGCCACCACCGTGGACCAGGCCCTAACCATCGCCCACCACATCACCTACCCCGTGCTGGTGCGGCCTTCCTACGTCCTGGGGGGGCGGGCCATGCAGATCGTCTCCGAGGATGCGGCCCTGATCAACTTCATGAATTGGGCCCTGGAGGCCTCGCCGGACCATCCCATCCTCATCGACAAGTTTTTGGAAGACGCCATCGAAGTGGATGTGGACGCCATCTGCGACGGCCAGATCACCGTCATCGGCGGCATCATGGAGCACATCGAAGCCGCGGGCATCCATTCCGGCGACTCCGCCTGCGTCTTACCGCCCTACTCCCTCACCCCCGCCATCCAGGAGGAAATCAAGACCCAGACCCGGGCCCTGGCCGCGGAACTGGGGGTGATCGGGCTCCTCAACATCCAGTTCGCGGTCAAAGACCACCAGGTCTATGTCCTGGAGGTCAATCCCCGGGCCTCTCGTACTGTCCCCTTTGTGAGCAAGGCCACCGGGGTTTCTCTGGCGAAATTGGCCACCAAGGTGATGCTGGGCCGGACCCTGACCGAACTGGGCTTCACCACCGAAATCGAGCCGCCGTATTATGCGGTGAAAGAGGCGGTCTTCCCGTTCCGGCGCTTTCCCGGGGTGGACCCCCTGCTGGGGCCGGAGATGCGCTCCACCGGGGAAGTCATGGGAATAGACGAGGATTTCGGCCTGGCCTTCGCCAAGTCCCAGTTGGCCGCGGGACAGATCATCCCGCTTTCCGGCGGCGTGGTTTTCAGCGTTAAGGACGCGGACAAGCCCCAGGCCGTGACCCTGGCCCAGGGCTATGCGGCCGAGGGCTTCCAGCTCTATGCCACCAGCGGCACCGCGGCGTTTTTCCGGGACCACGGCCTCGCCGTCTCAGAAATCTACAAGGTGCGGGAGGCCCGGCCCCACATCATCGACCACATCAAGAGCCAGGGAATCGCCCTGCTGATCAATACCCCGGAAGGGCGGGAGACCACCGGGGATTCTCACTCCATCCGCCTGGTGGCCCTGGAACACAACATCCCCTATACCACCACCATGGCCGCGGCCAGAGCCACCCTGGACGCCATCAAAGCCCAAAAACGGGGCAAGCTGACGGTCAAGAGCCTCCAGGAGTATCACGCGATTGTGAACCGGTGCAAGCCCGCCTGCGACCCGCCGCCCCTGCGGGGGAGGGATTAAGGGGTAACCGGGCGAACCGACCTGCAAGACCCTGCGGGAGTATTATGGGGTGGTGGCCAAAGGCGCAGGCTTGAGGAGAGCAACCGGCAAATAGAGCAGGGTAATAATGTAGAAATGTTGGGGGCGCTCTGCGCACCACCACCGCGGGCCATGCCGGCCCAATATGTCGGTTCGTTATAGGCTAAATAGAAAATTTCCAGGAAATCTGGTAAGATGAATCAAAGGTGGACAAAATGACCCGGCTTGAGCAATTAGTCAAGGAACTGCCGCCTGAATTGCACCGCGCGGCCGAAGATTTTTTGGAATCTCTCTTGGCCAAACGCTCCCGCAAGAGGAAAGAAGCCTTAAAATTGGACTGGCGCGGCGGCTTGCGAGACTTGCGAGACCGGTACACTTCTGTGGAACTTCAGCACAAGGCTCAGGAATGGTGGGGAGATTAGTGTATCTCCTGGACACTAACATCATCCTGGAACTTCTCCTTGATCAAGACCACGCTGACCAGGTCGCGGCGTTCCTCAACCAGGCTACGCCCGACAGCCTCCACATCTCTGAATTTTCCTTTTATTCGCTAGGGGTTGTTCTCTTGAGGCTGAAGCGCTTTGATCTCTTTCTGCGATCAGTGAAAGACTTGTTCCTCTCGGAAGTCATCGGCCTGCTGCGACTAGAGGTGGAGGATATGGCGAAAGTAAGCGAAGTCGCCCAAGCCTTTGGCCTCGATTTTGATGATTCCCATCAGTATGTTGCCGCCGAAAAATTCAACTTAGAATTGTTGAGTTTCGACCGCGATTTTGACCGGACTCCCCGGGGCCGCAAGACCTTGGAAGAAGTTAGGTAGCGGCCCGGCGCGCCAATAATGGCGGGCCGTGCCCGCCCTACAGCGAAAAAACTTGCCATGGTAGACGAACAAACCATCCAGAACCTGTGTAATCGCATCGTTCAGGAATTTCAGCCGGAGCGGATTATCCTGTTCGGTTCCTATGCCTATGGCAATCCTACCCCTGATTCCGATGTGGACCTTCTGGTGGTCTTGCCCTTTGAGGGGAAGAATCTCTATAAGTCATTGGAAATCCTCAATCGGGCCAACCCTGACTTTCCCATCGACCTGCTGGCCCGGCGGCCAGACGACACGGAAAGGCGCTATCGCGAAGGCGATCCCCTGATTCGGGAGGCTTTAGATCGCGGTAAAGTGTTGTATAATAGGGGTGGAGAACGCTCATGAATATTCGCGAAGAAATTATCAAGACCCTGGATACCCTCCGCGAAGAGGACCTGGAAGGCGTCTTGGATTACATCCGCTTCATCCAGGAACCGGAAGAAGTGGAGCCAACGGCAGAGGAAATCGCCATTATTGCCAGAGGCAAAGAAGAAATAGCCAGTGGGGATTTGGTCGATTGGAGGGACCTCAAGAAAGAGCTTGAAAAAGATGTCTTTTAAAGTCAAGCTCACCAAGGCAGCGAAAAAGGTCTATATAAAATTAGCGCCGAAGTTAAAAATGGGGTTGGAGAAATGCCTGGCGCAATTGGAGTATGATCCCAAGGTCCACCGAAATATTAAAAAACTTAAAGGTTACGATAACGATTATCGCTATAAGGTAGGCGGGTGGCGTATTATGTATGAAATTGATGAGGCCAAAAAAATAGTGATTGTTTATGAAATTGGGCCCCGTGGAGATGTATACAAACATGGCCATTAAGCACAGGCTGGAAAGCCTGTGCTACCAGTGCTTTTTGCGCAGGCTGAAGCCTGCGGCTACCCAACCTTTTAGCCAGTCGGGCAAGGATTTAAAGTGAAAACCGAAAACCGAAAACCGAAAACCGAAAACCAGGCCGCAGGCCGACCCAAAGAACACTGCGGCGTCTTCGGCATTTACGGGCATCCTGACGCGGCCCGCATTACCTACTTCGGCCTCTACGCCCTCCAGCACCGGGGCCAGGAGTCCTGCGGCATCGTCGCCGGCGACGGCGCCCGGGTCAGCATGCACCGGGGCCTGGGGCTGGTGCCCGAGGTCTTCAACCCCGAGATTCTGGATCAGCTCCCGGGGCATCTGGCCATCGGCCACGTGCGCTATTCCACCACCGGCTCCACCATGCTCATCAACGCCCAGCCCTTCGTGGTGCAGCACGGCGGTTTGATGCTCGCCATCGGCCACAACGGCACCCTCACCAACGCCCGTCAGATTCGCTGCTGCCTGGAGGAGGAGGGATCCATTTTCCAGTCCACCATGGACACCGAGGTTATTGTCCACCTCATGGCCCGGCACCGCCGGGGCAACCTCATCGATTTGATCGACTCTTTGGCCGCGGCCCTGGCCGAAGTCCAGGGATCCTATTCCCTGGTGCTGTCCACCGCCGATAAAATCATCGCCGCCCGGGACCCCCACGGCTTCCGGCCCCTGTGCCTGGGGCAGTTGAACGGCTCCTGGGTGGTGGCCTCCGAGACCTGCGCCCTGGACCTGGTGCAGGCGGATTACTGTCGGGAGGTGGAACCCGGCGAGATCGTGGTCCTGGACCAAAACGGGCTCCATTCCCACAAACCCTTTGCCCCGGCCCCGCCGAAATACTGCATCTTCGAATACGTCTATTTCGCCCGGCCGGACAGCCTGGTCTTCGGGCAATCCGTCTATCAGGTGCGCAAGCGCCTGGGCGCCGCCATGGCCCGGGAACACCCCCTGAGGGGCGACCTGGTGATGCCCTTCCCCGACTCCGGCACCTACGCTGCCCTGGGCTACGCCGCGGCCACCGGCATCCCCTTTGAAATGGGGGTCATCCGCAACCACTACGTCGGCCGCACCTTCATCCAGCCGTCCCAGAGCATGCGGGATTTCTCCGTCCGGATCAAACTCAACCCCGTGCGGGATATCCTCCAAGGCCAACGGGTGGTGGTGATCGAAGACTCCATCATCCGGGGCACCACCACCCGCTCCCGGGTCAAGTCCCTGCGGGAGGCCGGCGCCAAGGAAGTGAGCATGGTGGTGAGCTGCCCGCCCCACCGCTTCCCCTGCTATTACGGCATCGATTTTTCCAGCAAAGGGGAACTCATCGCCTCCCAGCAAGAGGTGGACCAGATCCGCGACTTTCTGGGTCTGGATTACCTGGGCTACCTGAGCCTGAAAGGGCTGGTGGAGGCCACGCAAATAAACCGTAGCGACTTCTGCCTGGCCTGCTTTTCGGGCGACTACCCCGTGCCCCTGGAGTCCGACTTCTCCAAGACCTGCTTCGAAAACGACGCCTGCTCCCCTTCCCACGGCCAGTCCCTCCTGCCCCCGGTCTGCGAAATGAGGGGAAAATGCCAAACCGCCAAACTACGATAAGGGTAAGCATATTTGCCTGAATCATCGCGGGGTAAAACGGGGAAAACCGGCCCCCTGCCCTACCCTGCTTCCTTGCTTCGCCCCGCTCCCGCTGGCCCCGGCCTTTCACCGGTGTGTCTGGTTCTGCGTCTGATGAAATCCAATACCGATTAGCGCTCAATAGTCAATTTTTCGTAGGGGGGGACCTGTGTGTCCCCCCACGAGGGCGCACACACAGGTGCGCCCCTACGCTCCGTCTGTAAATTATTAACCGCAACTCGCTATAAACACTTGAATTTCGCCGCGGGTTTAGTATGATGGGTGCAAATGCCATGCATTTTATGGTAGTTAGCCGGAGAGGAGGAATCCGATGGCTGAGTGCGCCTGCGGTTGCGGGGAGCCGACTAAGAAGGGGAAATATCTTCAGGGTCATGAACAGAAGCTGCGCAAACAACTGGAGGAAAAGGTTGGGGGTCTGCCGCTCCTCTCCTCCCTGGTGAAGGTGACCGGGATGTACGCCCAGGGCCAGATGAGCCTGGAGGACCTGGGCCGCCTGGTCAATCGCATTTATCAAAAAGCTTAGCCGGTCGCGCCCCGGGAGGGCCGGCGGCTGGTTTCAGCTTTTCCCCGGTACCCGGGTCATCCTGGGTCCTGCCCTACCCTCCTGCTATGGCTGAACATCTCATCGGCGTCATCTCCGACACCCACGGGTTGCTGCGCCCCCAGGCGGTCCAGGCCCTTGAGGGCGTGGAACTCATCATTCACGCCGGGGACGTCGGGAATCTCAAGGTTTTGCACGCCCTGGAGCGTATCGCCCCGGTCGCCGCGGTCCGGGGCAACACCGACCGGGGCGACTGGGCCGCCGACCTCCCCCACACCCGGGTGGTGGAGGTGGGGGGCGTCCTGCTCTTCGTCCTCCACGAACTCTTCTGCCTGGACCTGGACCCCGCCGCCGCATCGCTCGCGGCGGTTATCTTCGGCCACTCCCACTCCCCCCAACTGGAGCGCCAAAACGGCGTCCTCTTCCTCAACCCCGGCAGCGCCGGACCGCGGCGGTTTACCCTGCCGGTGAGTCTGGCATTGTTAAAAATTGAAGGCAATTCTTTGGAACCTGAATTCATTGATTTAAAATAGAGGTAACAGGCAAGGAGGCGTTAATTTTTGACTCAACATTCAACACCCGGGGGGGATCTGGAGGCTTAGCGATGCCAAGGGTCCCAGTCCTTGCCAACCTGCAAGAAAAGCCTATAATATTTCCCTATGACCCCCAAACGTCCCGTTTACCCCTTTGCGGCCCTGGTGGGGCAGGAGCGGTTGAAGCTGGCCCTGATCCTCAACGCCATCAATCCCCTCATCGGCGGGGTGTTGATCCGGGGCGAGAAGGGCACGGCCAAGTCCACCGCGGCCCGGGGTTTGGCGGAGTTGTTGCCCCCCATCGCCATGGTGGCGGGCTGCCCGTTTCACTGTCATCCTGAATTACCCGAATTGAGGTGCGACGCCTGCCGGAAACGCCGCGCCCAGGGCGAGGTCCTGCCCCACCGGGACCGGCCCATGGCCGTGGTGGATTTGCCCTTGGGCACCACCGAGGACCGGCTGCTGGGCACCATCGACCTGGAAAAGGCCATCAAAAGCGGTGAGAAGCATTTCGAGCCGGGATTGCTCGCCGCGGCCAACCGGGGGATTTTATACGTCGACGAAGTGAACCTGTTGGACGACCACCTGGTGGACGTGCTGTTGGACGCCGCGGCCATGGGGGTCAACGTGGTGGAGCGGGAGGGGATTTCGTTCGCCCACCCGGCCCGCTTCATCCTGGTGGGCACCATGAACCCCGAGGAGGGCGAGCTCCGGCCCCAGCTCCTGGACCGCTTCGGGCTGTGCGTCGAAGTGACGGGCCTGAGCAATCTCGACGCCCGCATGGCCGTGGTGGAGCGCCGCCTGGCCTTCGAGGCCGACCCCGAGGGTTTTGCCGCGGGCTGGCAGGGGGAACAAGAAGTCATCCGCCAGGGGATTTTAAACGCCCGGGAGCGCCTGCCCCGGGTGAGCTTCTCCCAGGAACTGCTGCGGCTCATCACCGCCATCTGCGTGGACCAGGGAGTGGACGGGCACCGGGCCGACATCTTCATGCTCAAGGTGGCCCAGACCCTGGCGGCCTACCGGGGCCGGGAGGCGGTAAGCCCGGCGGACGTGCGGGAGGCCGCCACCCTGGTGTTGCCCCACCGCCTGCGGCGCCAACCTTTCAGCGAATCCGAGATGGACGAGAACCGGCTGGAGGAAACCTTCCGG
>JAGVPN010000216.1 GCA_020052215.1 Syntrophobacterales bacterium | reverse complement strand
GGAAGGTCTGTTGCAGCAAGCCTTCATGAACCTGCTGCTCAACGCCATCAAGGCCATGCCCGATGGGGGGGAGTTGGGCGTCGCCCTGGGACAGGCCGACGGGGAAGCCTGGGTCAGCATCAGCGACACCGGCCAGGGGATCGCCCCCGGGGACCTGGACAATATCTTCGACCCGTTTTACACCACCGCGCCGGTGGGCCAGGGCACGGGGTTGGGCCTGTCTATCTGCTACTCCATCATCAAACAGCACTTCGGCACCATCACCGTGGAGAGCGGGGCAGACCAGGGCAGCACCTTCACCGTGAGATTGCCCATTTTATAAACGGTTGGGGCCATGGGATGACTGATCCAGGCGAACTGATTCTCGTTGTGGACGATGAGCCGGATATGTGCTGGGCCTTGGAACATCTCCTCAATAAACGGGGTTATGCCACCCGCAAAGCCCTGAGCGCCCAAGAAGCCCTGAACCTGATGGAGGAGCACCGATTCGCCTGCGCCTTCCTGGACGCCAAGCTGCCGGATATGGACGGCCTGGAACTGGCCCGGCGCATCCGGGAGAGGGCGCCGGACATGCGCATCCTGATGGTATCCGGTTACTTTTACCGGGACGACGTCTCCATCCAGGAGGCCATTGCCCAGGGGGTAATCATCGATTTAATCAGCAAGCCCTTTCTGCAGGAAGAAATCCTCCGGGTTTTAGAAACCTGAATGGAAATATTTATTCTATAAGACCGTAAAGGCATAGGCTGGCTACCCTATGATAGGGAAATCATTCCATAGAGCCAATTCCCTATCCCCCTATCAGCATCCCCCGCTTCAGATATAACCAACTGATTTTCCTAAATATCACCTGCCTTCTGATCCTGGCACGCTTCTTGGATAAGTTGATAGTGAGGCAAGTCCTCTTTTTACAAAAAACCCACTTTTAATGAAGGAGGTTCCCCATGGCCAAAGTACAGAAGTCAACCGATTCCTCCAGCCTGGCGGAAGTTGTCGACCGCATCCTGGACAAGGGTATCGTCATCGATGCCTGGGTCAAGGTGTCGCTGGTGGGCATCGAACTGCTGTCCATTGAAGCCCGCGTGGTCATCGCTTCGGTGGAAACTTATCTGAAGTACGCCGAAGCCATCGGCCTCACGGCCAGTGCGGCGGCTCCGGCTTAAGGCCGATTGGGGGAACAGTCCTCTTTCCGGAGGGGTCCGGTACGACCCCCCTCGGAAAGAGGCCCCTCAGCATCCTTCAGGGGCGAGCATTGCAGTGCCGACCTACCCCTAAAGGCCTAAAGGCAGGAAAAAAGGAGATCCTACATGGGTCGATTTACCGACGAAATGACCCGGCTGGTTGGTGAGATCGTAGCTGTACGCGGCGCCCGCAAGGGTTTTGTCAAGGACCTGACCCAGAATACGGCGGCCTTGATGGCTAACTTCCACCGGGCCCACAAAGACATGGCCCGGAAGACCAAGGCCGAACGGCGGGCCGCTGTAGCTCACCTGAAGAAAACGGTGGGCGCCATGCGCCATGCCTTTGCCGCGGACCTGGACGGGGCGCGGCGGGCCTGGGCCGGTAAATAAACCGGCGCCACGGTTTCATCCACAACTGAGAAACCACTAACCTGAACAGACTCACAGTCTATTCGACAAGGAGTAATACCATGGCTAAAGTACAAAAGTCAACCGATTCCTCCAGCCTGGCGGAAGTTGTTGATCGCATTCTGGATAAGGGTATCGTCATCGATGCTTGGGTCAAGGTGTCGTTGGTGGGTATTGAGTTGCTGTCCATTGAAGCCCGGGTGGTCATCGCCTCCGTGGAAACCTATCTGAAGTACGCCGAAGCCATCGGCCTGACGGCCAGCGCGGCCGCTCCCGCGTAAGGATGCTTCTGGGGAAACGTTCCTCTTGCGCTGAGGGGCCGCTTCGGCCCCTCGACGGAAGGGGTTGCGGTTGAGGATAATTGAGCCGCAACTGCGATGCCCAGGAAAATTCCCCGGCACGGTCCAAAGGAAAGGAGATACTTCTTATGGGTCCTTTTACGGAAAGTATGACCCGGCTGTGCGGTGAGATCGTGGCCCTGCGCGGGGCGCGCCTGACCTTCGTCCGGGAACTGGGCCAGGATGTGGCCGCCATGAAGGCTGACTTTCGCCGGGCGCACGCCGATATGGGTCGGCGGACCAAGGCGGAGCGCCAGGGTTTCGTCAAAACCTTGGGCCACGAAGTGGCGAGCCTGATGGCGGGTTTTCATCGGGCCCATAAAGCCATGGCCCGCCAGACCAAGGCAGAGCGGCGGGCTGCAGTGAACCACTTAAAGAAAACCGTAGGCGGCATGCGCCGGGAATTTGCCCTGGACCTGGCGGGAGCGCACCGGATCTGGTTCGGCCCCACTCCGGCGGAACTACAGGCCAAGGCCGCGGCCGAGCGCCGGGCCAAGGCCGAGGCGGAGCATATCAAAGCCGCCGCCGAACGAGACCGCCTTGCCAAGGCCGAGGCCGAGCGCCGCGCCAAACACGAGATCGGAAGAGC
>JAGVPN010000266.1 GCA_020052215.1 Syntrophobacterales bacterium | reverse complement strand
CCGTTCCAGGGCATCCAGAGGCTGGTCGCCTGACTTCCTATTCATCTCTTTGGTCCCTCTGCCGCCACTGATCGCGGGGGCTTGCGCCAGATCCGCCCCTCGGGTCACGCGGTTTGATATTATCATGAAAAGCCTCACCCCTGGTGCAGAAAAACTTTCCCGGGATGGGCCACCCCCCAACCACGACGGGGCCGCAACGGACCGTTAACTCTACACCGGTGGTAAACCTTGCTTACCTCCACTAACTTGTTCCCTGGAATCTCCAAGATTTCGCCGGTATGGTCACAACACCTGCCGCATCCGGGAATTTAAAGTTTGTCAGCCGGTTTCCCGATAAGTTAGGGGAGGGTGAGGCAGGGACGCCGATTGGTCGGAAGAGGCCAACGGAGCTAATTCCTATTGGCCAGCGTTCTGCTGTTTGCTCTATCCCGGGGAGAGGCACCGTTATTTCTTACTTAAGCCCTGCCGAAGTAACCCGTTATGCCCGCCAGATAACCCTGGATGGGTGGGGTCGAGACGCTCAGGAACGACTCAAATCCTCGCAGGTTTTCATTGCCGGGGCGGGCGGCCTGGCATCCGCCACCGCGCTTTATCTGATGGCCGGGGGGTTAGGCGCCATGCGTCTGGTGGATGACTCCCGGGTATCCCTCGCCGACCTGAACCACCAGGTGCTCTTCCGGGAACGCGACCTGGGCAAGGCCAAAGCTACCATGGCCGAACGACGTCTCAAAGAAATCAATCCTTTTGTCACGGTGGAAAGTCACGTTAAAATACTTTCCGAAAACAACGTCTTCCGCCTGGCGGCAAGTTGCGACGTGCTGATCGATGCCAGCAATAACGCCGGGGTAGGGTCCCTCCTGAACTTGGTGGCGGCCAGGCAGCAGATTCCCCTGGTGCATGCCTGGGTGTGGGAAATGACCGGACTTTTAACCACCTTCTGGCCCAGCCGTGGCCCCTGCCAGGCCTGCGCCGATCTCGAGACCCCATCCAACCACCGCCCTGCCCTGCTGGGCCCCCTTCCGGGTATCATGGGAGCCCTTCAGGCCCTGGAGGTCTTGCGCATCCTGGGAGGGTTGGGACCGGCGCTCCTGGGCCGAGTCCTTACCTTTAAAGGCACTCAGTTCACCTTCACGGAAAAAATCATCCGCGTCAATCCCCTCTGTCCGGTCTGTGCCGTCTGACCATTCCGGGCGATTTCTCAGATAAGAGACATCTTCGGAGATCTCCTGCCGGATAGCCTCCCTGGGAAGTTGACTGACCTCCTGCTTGGGTAAACCTAATGCCCCAGAATAACTGGAGTAACCTGGCCAAGAAATTTCTTTAAAGTTTTTCCCCGAGATGTTCGAAAAGAGAGATAGGTGACTCATCGGGTTGATAAAGAAGTTGAACCAGACCTAAGGGAATAGCCGGGGAGGACAAAAGAGAGGGGATTACAAACCCTTACCAACTTAACCTAAGTGGATGACCGGACAATGGCTAATCTGACCCCAAAGCCGGGCTGCCAAGAGACAAGAGAAAGGAGAAAGGAGAGTTATGGAAGACAAAAATTTTACCTACAATTTAATGCTCACCATCGATCAAATTTCCCAGATCACCGGGATTCGCAAATCCACGCTGCGTTATTGGGAAAAATCCTTTGATAACTTTTTGAAACCCGCCCGCACCCCATCCAACCGGCGGGAGTACACCACTGAAGATCTGGATCGGATTAAGGCCATCAAGAACCTGTTGGAGCAAGAGCATCTGACGGCCTACGGGGTGCGCATGCGCCTCCAGGAGCTTTTTTCCTCCCCCGGGGAAGGAAATCGGGGCCGAAAAGCCAAGGGCAAGGCCGCCCAGAAGAGCTCGTCGCCCTCAGGGGGGGGGAAGGACTCGTCCGTTCAGTAGGCGGGAAAGAGTTTGCCCGTCGGGAGTGAACCCGAAGGCCTCCTGCCAGACCCTGGGGCTTTCCATGCAGAGATAGAGGAGCGCCCCCGGGGTCGCCTGGGTCAGCCACTGCCGCAGGCGGGCGTACATCTCGACCCGCAGGCTTTTGAAATAGCGGAGCTTGCCATCCGGGGCCAGGACCATTTCTTGGGCGGCGATGCGGCTTTTGGGGAAGCGCTGCAGCATGAGCTGGCGCAACCGCGGCAGGAGGCGCAATCCTCCCAGGCTGATCCAGGCGATGGCCTGAGAGGGGACCGCTTTGCCGAGGCGTTCAACGGTGCGCTGGTAAGCCTCTTCCCAGCCCGGGAAATAGATCAGGGGATCGAAGTGAAAGGCCACCCGGAATCCCGCCGCCGCGGCCCGGGCCGCGGCCTGGAGACGAGATTCCAGGGAAGCGGCGAACTTTTCTTCATCGGGAATAATCTCGGCGGGATTGAGGGACCAGGCGAAAATTACCTGGCGATTGGGGCCCAGGGAGAGAAGATGGTCGAGCTGCGGCCACTTGCTCTTGATCTCCAGGATGGCCTGCCCCCGGCCGGCAAACCGGGGAATCAGGAGTTCATTGAGGCCCATGAGGCGGTCCAGGGCCAGGCTGTCGCCAAATTCCCCGGTGCCTAAGCGCCACACTTGCTGAGGACTTTCGGCCCACCGGGCCTCCAGTTCCTCCAGCAAATCCTCCACATTGACAAACACGGTGATGGCCGGGACGTTGACATAGCCCTGAAGCACGCAGTAGGTGCAGTCCATGGGGCAGTTGACCGTTACCTGGAGCACCTGGTAGCCGCAGCAGATATAGTCCCTGGTCCCGGGACAGGGGCGCCAGAAAGGCCCTTTCTGCACCGCCAGCAGCAAGGTGGTTTTGGCAAAGGCTAGCCAGGCAGCCCGGTCTCGCCCCGAGGTATTCAGGGACTCCCGGTCCTGGATAACTTCCACCGGCAGGGCCTTCAGCCGCGCCAGAATCCGCCGGGTCATGGGATAATCCCGAGCCTCCTGCTCTACCAAAATTCGGCGGATGCGGTTAGCTAACATGGCTATCTACGAGAAATAATTCTATCCGCTTATTGCCTTAGCTCCGAAAAGGTAACGGTTTGAGCATTAAGACACGCAGTGATCATCCGGTTAAACATTTGGGGTTCCCAGAAGCGTCGATT
>JAGVPN010000173.1 GCA_020052215.1 Syntrophobacterales bacterium | reverse complement strand
GTTCGCCCTGCGCCTGGAAGACCGCCCCGGCCTCATCAAGGAAGTGGTGGACCTGCTCAGGGCCCGGGGCGCCCGGTTTGTCAGCCTGCTCTCTTCCTATGCCGCGTCCCAGGAAGGCTACCGGGATGTGTACATCCGGGTCAAAAACCTGCCCCCGGAAGCGGTGGACGCGGCCAAGGAGGAATTGGCCTCCCGCTTCGAGCTGCTGTACGTCATCGGTGAAGTGTAGCAGGAGCTTGCACGACCGCGGCGTTACCACCAGGCGCAGCCCGGCTGGCCTTACGGACTATTGAGGTACAGGCGCGATCCAGGCGCGGTGAGGACGCCGCCCCTTCGGTCCCCTGGACCCGCTTTGGAAAACCCATCGATATCATGACTACCTCGGCGCCACCCTCCCGGCCCGCCCCGGCCCACCCCGTCACCTTTGGCCCCATCACCTTCGTCCCCGGACGCAAAGGCGGGCGCTATCCCTACTGCCATTCCCTGGTGGTGGACCAGGGAGCGGAAACCTGGGTGGTGGACCCCGCAGCCGATAGGCACTATTTCCGGGAACTAGCCCGCACCCGGCGGGTGACCGGGGTCTTTCTCAGCCACTTTCACGAAGACCACCGGAAGTACATCCACCTCTTCCCCCAAGCGACCTTCTACGGCCCGCTCCTGGAAGAGGAGGCCTTTTTCTCCATGGACGCCATCTTCCGGTTCATGGGGATCACCGACCCCGTGTTCCAGGATTATTGGCGACGCACCCTCATCCATGACTTCCTATTCCGGCCTCCGGCCAACTTCACCCCTTATTTTCCCGGCCAACTGTTCCAGTTGGGGGAAGTCACCCTGGAGATCATCCCGGCCCCCGGGCACACCCCGGGACACAGCTGTTTCCACTTTCCCGCCCAGCAGGTGTTGTTCCTGGCCGACGTGGACCTCACACCCTTTGGCCCCTGGTATGGGGACGCCGCCTCGGACCTGACGGCCTTTGAGGCGACTTTGAACGACCTGAGAGCGTTTCCCGCCCGGACCTTCCTCACCGCGCACGAGCAGGGCATCTTTACCGAACCGGAGTTTCGCACCGGGCTGGCCGCGTTTCACCAGGTGGTAGTCCAGCGGGAGGCCCGGCTGTTGGAAGCCCTGACTGCCCCCCAGTCCCTGGCCCGGCTGGTGGCCCGCCGCCTCATTTATGGCAAAGTGAAACAACCCCGGTTCGTCTATGACCACATGGAGGGGCAGATGGTGGCCAAGCACCTGGACCGCCTCCTGGGCCAGGGCCTGATCGCCCGCACCCCGGCAGGGTTTCAGCGGCTGCCCTGAATAAACGGCTACGGTTGTCGGAGTTTTTGGTCACCGCCGGTTTTCTGTTAATAATGAACCACTTATGCCAATTCGCAATCAAAAGACTATTATTTGTCATTCTGAGCGCCGCAAAGAATCTCTCTTTTGGGGCCGCAGAGATTCTTCACTCCGCGGTGCTTCGTTCAGAATGACATGAATATTCAATGTTGTTTGACTGCAACTTCGTATTGTATCAATAAGTTATAGGAAGTTTTTGTTTATCTTTTTCTGGAACATCCGTTAAAAAAAAAGGGGCGGAGTTAAAATCCGCCCCTGCACGTGTGCTGCGATAATAATACGGACTTAGATTTCCAGCCACGAATCGGAAAACAAGACCTGGCCCATGATGACCCGGGCGGTCTTGGCGTAGTTCTGTTGCTCCTTGGTCATGGAGGGGATGTTCACGGACTTGCCATCCATGATATCGCAGACGATTTTCACGACATCCGGTTTCTTGCCGTTAACCACGTCGGCCAACTCCTGGTCGAAGGAGTCCACGATGGCGGAGACCATGCCGTTCCGTTGGAGCATGATGACGAAGGCGCGGTTGATGATGGGCCGCAGCTCATCCGGCACACCGTTGCTGGCGTTGGACAGGCCACAGGTGGACTTGGACCCCGGCGCCATATCCTGGAGCATCTGCATGTAATCCAGGGTGGCGATGAGCTGGTTCTGCTGAATATTCAGCGGCGCGATGATGGGATCGAACCAGATGCGCTCATTCTCGATATCGTATTCCGCCGCCTTGGCCAGAATTTCGGCGGTCAACATGCCGCGTTCGTTTTCGTCCCGGGGCATGCCCTCGGGGCCCCACATCAGCCCGATCATGTCGGCATCATACTTCTTCACCAGGGGCATCATGCCGTCCATGCGTTCGGGCCGGGCCATGATGGAGTTGATCAGAGCACGGCCTTTATGGACCTTGAGACCGGCTTCCATGGCGGCGATGTTGGAGGTGTCCAGGGCCAGGGGTACATTGGGCACTACTTCCTGGATGGCCTTGACGATCCACTCCATCAGTTCTTCGCCGCCCTTGCGGGCCGGGCCGATATTAACATCGATAAAATCCACCCCGGCCTCGGCCTCTTTCAGGGCCAGCTCCTGGAGTGGTTTGGGATTACGCTCCTTCATCGCCTGACCATATACTTTGGTCACCACGTTCAGGTTTTCGCCGATTCGGTAAAATTTACTCATCAGGTAACCCCCTTCTTAGCTGTACTGTAGGTTAGGAAGAAAGCCCCAGGGGGCCTTCTTCCCGTAACTCCAAGGAGCTTCCCAAAGTCCTACAAGGACTTTAAAAATGCCGGGATATGGGAGGCTTCCCGCGGCCCGATGAGAACTTTCCAATCGGGCAGTTCCTCTTCCAGATCGCCGCTGATGCCCGCAGCATAACCGGGGATAATCAGGGTGCGGGTCTTGGCCTTATCCAGGATGCCGCATTTTTTCACAAACATGGCCACCGAGTCGCCGGAGAATTTCCCGGCGGCCCAGGCGGTCATTACCGACAGGCCCTCGGTGTCTTGAATGAGCAGCCAGGTGGAAATCTTGCTGGCTTCGATTTCGCCGGACACGATGAAGTAGGTGAGGGCGAAGTTGGTGGTCACGGCCACCGGGGAGTTTTCATCCGGGGTGCCGATCTCGTAAATGCCCGGGGTGATGATCATGGGCTTCTGCGGGTCGGTGAAGATATTGAGGCGCTCCAGCAGCAGGGGGAAGATCCCGTCGGCTGACAGGTCGTTGACCACCACGATGCCGCCGTACTTGGCGATAAAGACCGAGGCGTAGAGCTTCTCCATCATGGGATCATCGGTCATTTCAGCCGGGCAGGTGATGGTGGGGAAGCCGAAGGGCTTAAACCCAGCCGTCAGGGGGGCCCGGCGGATGACGACCTGATCCTGGAGGGCCTGTTTCAGGGCGCGAGATCCGGCATCGATAACCAGGTCTTTCAAGCCCATGCCGGTGAGTTTGGTGGTGAGCTCGGCCAGGGCATCATAGCCGTTGGCCTTGGCCACCAGGGCCAGCCCCATTTCCTTGGCCAGAGCCCCGAAGGCATCGGCATTGTCAGGCGTGGCGACGCCCAGAAGCGGTTTCCGCTCCTTGGCGGCCTCGGCCCCGGCTTTCAGGACATCGGCCTTGTCAGAGCAGAGCAAAATTGCCGCATCGGTCTTATCCATGACCTTTTTGGCCAGGGCGGCAAACTTACCGGCGTCCCCGTTAGCGTCTTTAATCGCAATCATTTCCGGCCGGAGCAGGAGACCCACCCGGTCATACTGCAATTTCATGAACTGTGCCAACTTGGCATCCACCTCGGCATCGGCAGCCGCGGTGGTGACCAGTCCGGCGATGACGGTGGGGTTGAAGAAGGTTTTTTCATGGCGGAACATCACGGTCTCACCGCCGATGGTCTTGACCCCTTCCTTCATCGCCAGTTTGACGGGACGGATGGGCGGGGCCGAGGCGGCGGCAAGTTTTTCCTTGGCCTCATCGGACACGTAAGGGCAGGCTGCCAACTCCGCCTTGCCGCTGGCCAGGGCCATGGCAAAGGCCAAACAGGTGGGTAAGCCGCATTCCTTACAGTTGGTCTTGGGGAGCATTTTAAAGATTTCAATTCCAGTTAATGCCATCGTCTCTCTCCTTATCCATGGCTGGCGGCCCACGGTGAGTTAACCGGGTGTTACCCATCCCGCCGGGACCTGAAATCAAGCAAGGGCCTGAAGGGGCGCACCTCCAGGCCCCGTAGAGGTTAACCGATAATTGGGTCCATTTCCAAAGCCGGGTGCTTCTTCTCCGTCAGGAAGGCTAGGATTTCGTCTTCGGTGACACCCACAGTCTCATCGGCAATGCGATCGAGCAGATCGGGCATCCCTTCTTCCTCGCCCCGCTTCAGGAGCTGTTCCCTAAGTTCATCTTTCAGGATCTTGGGCATCCAGACCACCCGCATCAGTCCGCCGTCGCCTTTGACGAATTTCCGCTGGACGACGTTGTACTTGCTATGGCCCACAAAGCCCGGGGTGCTTTGGCCGCCGCCGATGACGCCGGCCAGGGTGGTGAACTTCATGCCGCAGGGGGTTTCCCCGGTGTAGTCCCGGTTGACCGTCATGATGCCGTTGCACATGGGCAGCACTGCGGAGATGGCTTCGCAGCAGCCGCAGGTGGTCATGGGATCGTAGACCAGGCTGTAGAAGTTGTATTTCTCCACCTTCTGGCGGGAGGCCTTGAAGACAAAGTCATTGACTCCCTGCCACATGCCATACTTCTCATCTAGGGTTTCACCTTTCTGGATGGGCTGGTTGGGGCCGGTGGGGTTGATTTCATTGGAGGCCTTGCAGTCCATCCAGTTGTAAGCGCCGCACAGACCAGTCCGCTCCGGGCTGACCACGCAGACGTGGTTGGGGGCGAAGGACTGGCACAGGGTGCAGGAGTAGTAGATCTCGGTGGTTTCGTCCCGCATGTTTTCCACCCGGGCGTCCCGCTCGTGATAGATCTTCCGGGCTATGCCAACGAATTCTTTGACTTTTTCAGGTTCGGTGTAAATCTTAATCTGACATTTGTCGAAGATGGCGCCGAAGTCCTGGTGGAATTTGGCGTGCAGGATGGTGCCGATGTGTTTCAGGGTGAAGCCCTTTTCCACCGCGGCCTTGCCGATCCGGTACCAGGCGATATCCCGTTGCCCGATGTGCATGATGCCCTGGGCGTAGTTCACCAGGTGGTGAATCTGCCGCTCCAGGATGGGCTCGAAGTCGGGCTGGAAGGCCCGGCCGGCTACTTCCACTATGATGGCCAGGGGTAGCCGCATGGGGATTTTGTCTTGCGGCAGGTCGGGGAGATCCGGACCGAAGACTTCCACCTTGCCGTCTTCCACTTCTTCCATGCGCTTGCTGGTGACCCATTCCACCGCCTGGGTCTTGCCGCCGCCGCACTCGGCGTAGAGGTCGTCTTTGCGGACCCGCTCACCTTCGAACGCCGCGCCGAAGTTCACCGGGATGTCGATCTCGGTGATCTGGACCTTGAGGCCCCGGACTTCGATGGACTTCTGGCCCAACTCCGCCATGGGCACGTTGCTGACTACGTGCTCATAGGTGCAGATACCGGTGGGCAGCACCTGGGGGATGTCCTGGTTGGTGATGGTGGGGAAGCCCCAGTTGATACAACCCGCGGCGTTGGCGTACCACTCGTCGGA
Organism: Syntrophobacterales bacterium; assembly: GCA_020052215.1. Taxonomy (GTDB): domain Bacteria; phylum Desulfobacterota; class Desulfobaccia; order Desulfobaccales; family 0-14-0-80-60-11; genus 0-14-0-80-60-11. The sequence continues at coordinate 976 of JAGVPN010000173.1, read as the reverse complement.
GATCTGGGACACCGCGTTGACGAAGGCGAAGATGCGGTCCTTGTTGTACAGGAGCATCTTCAGGGCTGCGCCGGGCTTGACGCCGCCGAAGGCCATGGCGGCCCGGTTGGCGAAGCCCAGGGCGAAGACCGCCCCGGCGATGTCGGGGCTGAAGGGCACGATCCGGGTGGGCCAGCCGATCTGCACGCCGCCCTCCAGGAGCTGTTCGGGTACCGAGGTCTTGCCGTCAATGGACCTGGCGGCGCAGAAGATGTAGAGGTTCTTCTTCTGATATTCCGTTACCAGGTCCACGGCTTCCTGCACCGAGGGGGCGGCGCCGACGATGGCCGCGAACCCCGGGGCGGAACCGTCCACGAACTCGACGCCCCGTTTCCGGAAGATGGTGTCTGCTGCGGCGCCCAGCCAGATATTGGTGTCGCCTTTGCTGTAGACTTCTTCGCCGCCCACATAGAAATCAGGGTCTTCCACGTAGCGGATGGCCTCGGAGATTTCCTCGGCGAACAGGGTGGCCAGGCCGGCGTCCAGGCCCGGTCCGAGATAGGGCAGATGCATCTTTTCAGCCGGAACCGGCGGCAGCAAAGCTTTGCAGCGCTTCATGACCGGGACGGCGTCTTTGAGCTTCTCGATCTTGGCGCCCATCAGAGAATAGATGATGGGGAGATAATAAGCGGTGTTGGGGAAGCCGATTTCCTGGTTTTCGCCATATTTCTGAATGGCTTCATCCAACTTGGCCGCACTCTTGTTGACGATGTTGTGAGCCCCGCGGATGGCGGCGGATATGATAATTTTCGACACTGTGCCTTCCTCCTTCCTTTTTCGTAAAGGAAATTATCTAAAAGGGCTGCCCCACGGCTGAGGAGGGCAGTCCCCATCGTTCTTATTGCTCGGCCGCGGCGGCCTCTGCCATTTCCCGGCGCATATCCATGTCGAAGAGCACCCGCTCCCGGGCCTTGTCGATGCCCAAGGCTTTGCGCTT
>JAGVPN010000400.1 GCA_020052215.1 Syntrophobacterales bacterium | reverse complement strand
TAGCCACTTCCCGGATCTGTTCCCGGGTGACCTGTTGGATCTGGGGGACGAACTCTTTGAGCAGGGTCCAGCGGGCCACGGTGGCGGTCCGCCCCAACAGCATGCCCCGGTAAAAGATGGAATCCAGGGCCATATAAAAGGAGGCCGCCACCTGATTTTTGGCCTTTTGCAGTTCCTTTTCCCCCACCAGGTCGGTTTGCAGCCGCTTGATCTCCGCTTCCAGGGCCGCTTCCAACTGGGCTACGGTCTTGCCCGGCATGGGTTGGCCGGCAAGCATAAAGATAAACGGGTCGACGGTGTCGAAATTATAGTCCGCCTCGGCCTCCAGGGCCAGTTTCTGCTGGTACACCAGGTGGTGATACAGCCGGGAACTGCGCCCCGACGACAGGATGCGGGCCAGCAACTCCAGGGGATAGGCGTCGGGACTCTCCCAGTTGGGCACGTGATAGTTCATCAGGAGAGCAGGAAACTGCGCCTCCCGGTGCACCTCCACCCGGCGCGGCCCGTAATGTTTGGGCTCCTTGGCGGTAACCTTGGGAGGTTCCGGCCCCGCCGGCAATTTGCCGAAGGTCGCTTCGATCTGGGCCAGGGCCTCCTTGGGGTCAATATCGCCCACCACCACCAGAGTGCAGTTGTTGGGAAGATAGTAACGGTGGTAGTAAGTGCGGTAATCATCCAGGGAGATGCTTTCGATATCATGGAGCCAGCCGATTATCGGCCACTGGTAAGGGTGGGCTTCAAAGGTAGCGGCCATGGTCGCTTCCTGCATGAAGCTCACCGGATCGTCTTCGGTGCGCATCCGCCGTTCTTCGATCACCACCTTCCTTTCGGTTTCGAAGGCCTTTTCATCGACATTACTGCCCCGCATGCGGTCTGCTTCCATCTCCAGCCAGTGCCGCAACTGGTCCTTGGGGCCGGTTTCGAAGTAGGCGGTGTAATTCCGGGAGGTAAAGGCATTATCCGTGCCCCCGACCTTCTGCACTTCCCGGGAGAAATACTTGGGAGCATACTTGGCCGTACCTTTGAACATCAGGTGCTCAGTCAGGTGAGAGAGGCCGGTTTTCCCCAGGGCTTCATTTCTGGAGCCCACCCGATACCACACCTGGAGGGTGATAATGGGGGCCCGGGGTTCCCGCAGGAGCAGCACTTTGAGGCCATTGGCCAGTTTGTGCTCCACCACCTTGTCAAAGAGGTTGCCATCCTCCGCCGCTTTGAGGGGGATGGCGCTCAGGCACAGCCAGGTAACCAACGCCAGGGCTACCAGCAGCCATAACCGCGGCCGGCCGGCAACCCGCCCAGCCCCGTCCAACTTCAGATGCCGTGAAAAAAAAGTCATAAGGTTTCTATCTTCACCCTAGGCTTGGGGTCAGGGACAACTCCCTAACCGGGGATTAACTCAAGGTAAATGTTCCGTGGACGGTTTTCAAGGGAGCCGCGCAAAGATTATCCCCATCGGCGCGTTTGCCGCCCGGTTCCCCCGGATATTTGTACGGCTTTGGGGTGGGGCGTCCAGAACAACAAGGTCAGCAGCGCCGTCAGGCTGGCGCCGGACATATCCAGGATGACATCGCTGATACTGGCTCCCCGAGAGGCGTAAAACCATTGGCGCCCCTCGTCCATCGAAGAAAAGAGCAGGCAAAACCCCAAAGACCAGAGGCAGGCGCGCCACAGCCCATAGTGCGCCTGCTCCCGAAAAGCCCGGAACCAGAGAAGATTCATCAAGCCATAAGCCAGAACGTGGCCGGTTTTCCGCACATAGAAATTGATCATTTTGAGCTGGGCCGGTTCCAGGTCCACAAACCAGGAAAAAAGCCATTTGAGTAGGCCCAGGGTATTTTTTCCCGAACCCAAATCCCCCGACATGCCTACCACTGCCAGGCCCCAAAGTACCGGGGGCAGCCAATAATTCAGAAATTTGGGCTTCCGCCAAAATGGTGGTGTGCTGCCCAAAGGTTCGGTTCCTTCGCTCCTGGCGGGATGGGCCGGAGGCCCGCATGTTGCTTTGAATATAATCAGACTCACCTCCTCAGGGTTTTGTTAAGGAAGTGAGGCAACGAATTTCCGGTAAGCATGGCAAGAGGTTGAAAAATCTTCTGAAAATAACTTATACCAACGATCATTTCCTTACGGACACAACGAAGCAAGAAAATGTAGTACAGCCGCCCCCGGCCGTCCATGGGCAGGCGAGGGCGCCTGCCCCACACTTTCAAATAAAATTCGCTGTAGGGCTACGGGCTCGACTCTCCCATCAGCTATGGAGGGATCATGGTCCCCGCCAACCTCCCCTCTACCCCAGGATCGCCTCCACGAAGGCCTCGGCGTCAAAGGGGCGCAAGTCTTCCATGGCCTCCCCCACCCCGATGTATTTCAGGGGTATGCCGGTCTCGTGGACCACCGCCAGGGCCACGCCGCCTTTGGCGGTGCCGTCCATCTTGGTGAGGATGAGGCCCGTCAGGCCCACGGCCTCGTGAAATAACCGGGCCTGGCTCAGGGCGTTCTGACCCGTGGTAGCGTCCAGGATGAGGAGCACTTCATGGGGGGCGCCGGGGATTTTTTTGGCCGCGGTGCGGTGAATCTTCTTCAACTCCTCCATCAGGTTGACCTTGGTGTGGAGCCGCCCGGCGGTATCCACGAACACCGTGTCCGCGCCCCGGGCGACGGCCGCGGCCAGGCCGTCGAAGACCACTGCGGCCGGGTCGGCCCCGGTCTTCTGTTTGACCACCGCGGCGCCGACGCGCTCCCCCCAAATCTCCAACTGCTCCACCGCGGCGGCCCGGAAGGTGTCCGCGGCCACCAGCAAGGGGGTCCGCCCTTGGCGGCGGTCCCGGTGGGCCAGCTTGGCAATGGTGGTGGTCTTACCCACGCCGTTGATCCCCACCACCAGCACCACCCAGGGACGGGCGCTCCTATCTTGCTGAACGGGGCTGGTGAGCAGGCCGACCATTTCCGCCTGGAGCGCGGCCTTGAGCCGTTCCACGTCCGCCAGTTCCCGGCGTTTCAATTTCTCCTGCAAGGCCTGGATGAGGAAGAGGCTGGTCTCCACCCCCAGATCCGCGGTGATCAACAATTCCTCAAGCTCTTCCAGAAGCTCGGCATCAACGACTTTGCGCCCTCTAAATAACCGATCCAGACCGCCGCTCAGGGCCTCCCGGGTCCGGCTCAACCGTTCCCGCAGGCGTTGAAACATCCCCCGCCGCACGGCTGCTTCGGGAGCCTCCCCGGTCTCCCCCAGGTCCTCAACTTCAACGATTTCCGGAGGAGCCTCCGGCTCCCGGGGCTCCTGAGGCGTCGCCGCCAGCCCGGTTTCGAAGGCGGTGGGGATGACCGGCGCTATTTCCGGTTCCGGGGATGGAGGGGGTTCCGGCGGGACCGCAGGGGGCGGTTCGAGGAAAACGGCCTCGGACTCGGCCGCGATCTCCTCTGACGCAGGTGGGGTCGCGTCCTCGGGTTGAGACTCCCGGCGCCAGCGGCGCAGAAAACCGCGGCGCTCGGGGCCGGAGTCGGGCTCGGTTTGGGGGGG
>JAGVPN010000434.1 GCA_020052215.1 Syntrophobacterales bacterium | reverse complement strand
CAGCCTGGGGCCGGGATAATCCCCCAGGCCGACGATGATCCCATCGAACAGGGCCACATCGGTTTCCTGCCATTCACCGGTGTAGACATTGGCCAGCCGAGCGCCGGTGAGCACCAGTTCCGCCGGCACTTCCCCCCGGGCAGCCTGGAGCCGTCTTTGCAGTTTCTCTATCCACATAAGGGTCCCGATTATTTCAGTGGAATACTTACATAAAGTTTGTTAAGGGGCAGTTTAATGGAAAATAGTCGCCGGCGCAATGAGGCGAAGCGATGGTATCGTTGAAGCTGACCAAAAGCAGGCGGACTTATGTCGGGTTGATCCAACGAAGACCAGGCGGTTTTTTCGGGAACTGGAAACCGGCTGCCTTGATGCCAGGGTGGGTTATCTGAATGGTCAGCCCATCAAAGGGGAGGTAATTTTGGAGTTTTTGCGAGGTCCTCAAATTAAGGCGGCTTTAAACATCTTGGGAGTATTCCCGGAGCTTATGTTTCAAGCGATACATAGCCTGGGTGTGCAATTGGGAGATCCGGGATTCGGTATAACCCATGATCTGACCAATCTCCTTCATGGTCAGCTCTTCGTAATAATATAATGATATCAGCAATTTTTCTTTATCCGGCAAAGCTTCGATGGCCTGCACCAGAATTTCCTGTAGTCCGGAAAAATGGACTGCCAGTAACGAATCCCGGGCATTATCGTCCTGAATAGTCTCCAGGACCTCATGCTCCAAATAGCCCGCATGCCCACCACCGCTTTTTCTGCCTCCCTCCAGAGCCACTACGGAAACCGTTTTGGTTTCATCCAGGAGTTGGTAGAACTCCCCCAACTCCAAGCCGATAAATTCGGCTACCTCTTCGGCTTCGGCCGGCCTCCCCAGACTTCTCTGCAATTGGGCGTAGGCGTCTTCGATAAGATGAGTTTTTTTGCGCACGGACCGAGGGATCCAGTCCAGACTCCGCAGTTCATCCAGCATCGCCCCCTTGATGCGGAATTCAGCATAGGTTTTAAAATTGATGTTTTTGGAGGGGTCAAACTTCTGGACCGCGTCAATTAAACCGATAATGCCGGAGCTGGTCAGATCTTCCATGGAGATGTGGGAGGGGAGCCGTAACGCCAGACGAGAGGCGATATACTTGATCAATGGGGCATATTGCAGCACCATCTCCTCCTGCCACTTGGGATCCAGTTTTGCGTCGCCATATTCAGGGATTGCTTCCCTGTTGTCCTGGACTAAAGATGATTCTTCCATGATTTCCCCGCTTTCATGAACCCGAGTGCGATCAGAGTAAGCGACGCCAAAAGAATTTGATGTTGCCGTCAAGGGCCGGCTGTGGCTTGGTTTCCCACAAAGTTTGCGCAATCATGACAAAAGACTTGCTGGCCGGAGACTGGGGGTAGAGGGCCAGGACCGGCTGCTGTCTCATTACCGCTTTGGGCAACGCCGGATCGAAAGGGACAAAGCCGAGGTAATCCAAGCTGATCTCCCGGCCCAGGAAACGCTCCGCCACCCTGAGCAGGGTACGATAGACCAATTCCGCCTCCCGCTGATGTGCCAGACCGTTTACCAGCAGCTTGAAGCTGGTCTCACCATGCTGAGATACTAGAATCTTGATCAGGGCATAGGCATCGGCGATGGCGGGGGGTTGGTTGTTGACCACCAGGATGCGCTCCTGGGCGACAATATTGAAAAACAGGACATTTGGGGAGATGCCGGCCCCGGTATCGATCAGCACGACATCCATATCTTCGGTGTAATGGTCCATTTCGTTGAGTAGAAAGAGTTTCTGAAATTCATCCAGTATCGCCAGTTCGGCGATTCCGGAAGAGGCCGGCAGGATTTTAAGGCCTCCCGGACCATCCACGATCACTTCGGCGAGTTTGAGTTGGGAGGCCAGGGCATCCTGAAGGGTGAACTGGGGGGTTAGCCCCAGCAGAATATCCAGATTGCCCAACCCTAAATCAGCATCAATCAGGAGCACCTTGAGTCCGCGCTGGGCCAGGGCCAGCCCCAGGTTCACCACGACATTGGATTTGCCCACGCCTCCCTTGCCGGAGGTCACCGAAATAACCCTGAGGGGTCCAGTCCTCTGCCATCTTTGGGGAGAGGCGATTCCCTGGGGCGCATCATGCAGTTCGGTCGCGCCCGATGCCGGTCTGATTTCCGCTCCCATACTGTCAATCCTTATATAATTGGGGCCAACATAAATCGGCCGTTGCCCTCAGACAGTTCGATAAATTTTGGGAACAGGTAATTCGGCAGCCTGCAGGGAAAACCCGGCCTCCGGACATGATCTTTCCTCGGGTAAGTCGCGATGCAGGGAACCTGGTTCGCCCTCAGCTTCCCTCAGCCCCTCAAACAGAGCCGCTATTTCTTCCGGGGTTACTAACTGGCTCATCTCCGCCCTCCGCCCTCCGGCCATCAGCCTGCTTGTCACCATCATTGCCTCAAAACCAATTTCCCTGTGGGGGGCGGCGCCGGCCAGGCTCTTTAATTCCCGGCCTGGCAGCCTCACTTTCCCCACCGCCCAGGCTCACCCCTGAACTCCACCTTCGTTAATCTATATCAGCAATGATTGTGCCAGCTTCGACAGACGTTCAGTTAACTTCCTAAAACCTGCAGAGGGACCTTAGACATTGGTTCACTTTCTTAAATAAGTTCTCCGCCTTAACTCGATTAACCTGTTTGAATTGCTAATGAATTTATTCTTCAGCTTTTCCTGGGCTTAAAAGACGCCGGTAACTCGGAGCCGGAGAAATTCCTGGGAGGCGGACGCCAGTTACGGTCCGGAGAGCATAATTCGTCAGATTTTTGACATAGGGATGATTTTCATTGCCAAAGGTTGGGGCCTATGCTAAAAGAATATTGAGTTAATCTACTAAGATAGGCACATTACCCGTATGCCTCGCCCTGGGGAGCCCGACTACTACCGGAGCCGGGCCCGAGCCGAAGGATATGTGGCTCGGTCGGTCTATAAGCTCAAGGAGGTGGATGAAAAATACCACCTCATCAAGCCGGGCCAGCGGGTCCTGGACCTGGGTTGCAGCCCGGGCTCATGGCTGCAATATATCGCCTCCCGCGTAGGCCCCGGCGGCCTGGTGGTGGGGGTGGATGCGAACCCACCGGCAATCGAGGTGGTCCCGCCCCTATACTTTGTGCACGGTGAGGTTGCAAGTCTAGACTTAGAGACTATAATTGCCATCAGCCCGATATTTGACGTAGTGCTGAGCGACCTGGCCCCGAAAACCACGGGTATGCGCCAGGTGGACCAACAACGGTCTCTGGAACTGGCCTTGCTGGCCTGGGAGTGGGCCCGGCAGCTGCTCCGAGAAGGCGGCCATTTCCTGGTCAAGGTCTTTGAAGGGCCGGACACCTCTACCCTGGCGGCGGCCCTGAAGAAGAATTTCAGTCTCTGTCGGCCGATCAAGCCGGCGGGGTCCCGTCCCGCCAGCCGGGAAATCTATCTCTTGGGTCTCAAGAAACGCGGCGCGCCGGCCGGTTTCCGGGCGCCCAAATCCGGGCCCCGGCTGCCATAAGCACATCCAGAAGGGAAACCGTTTCGGTTTTCTGTAAAAGAAAAAGCAAGATCAATTAGTTAGTTCTCATCAAGTAAAACCGGCATAAGTCAAAAAGGAGCCTGCCCAGATGTCTGGTCATTCCAAGTGGAGTACGATCAAGCGGAAAAAAGGCGCCGTGGACGCCAAACGGGGGAAACTCTTCGGCAAACTGGCCAAAGAAATCACCGTGGCGACGCGCCTGGGGGGAGGTGACCTCACCGGCAATCCCCGCCTCAGAGCAGCCATCGGCGCGGCCCGGGCTGAAAACATGCCCAATGACAATATCACCCGGGCCATTAAGCGGGGCGAAGGCGGCAGCGGCGCCGCGGCGCTGGAAGAGTTGACCCTGGAAGGCTACGGTCCCGCCGGGGTGGCCCTGATGGTAGAGACCCTCACCGACAACAAGAACCGCACCGTGTCCGACGTCCGGCATCTCATCACCAAATACGGCGGCGGCCTGGGGGAGCCCGGCTGCGTCGCCTGGATGTTTGACAAGAAAGGGGTCATTGTCCTGGACCGGGAAGGCGTGGACGAAGAAAAACTCATGGAAGCCGCCCTGGAATGCGGCGCCGAAGACCTGCAAGGGGACGAGAGTCAATTCGAGGTCTTCACCGACCCGGCCCTCTGCTTCGAAGTCAAGGAAGCCCTGGAGGCCCGGGGGTTTAAGCTTATCCTGGCCGAGGTGCAGTTGCACCCCAAAACCACGGTGCACATTGAGGAAGAAAAGGCCGCCCAACAGGTGCTCAAACTGGTGGAGTTGCTGGAGGATCACGACGACGTCAACGACGTGTTCGCCAATTTCGATATCCCGGACCAGTTGCTTGAGGCCTTGATGTGAGCCCGGTTATCCTGGGGGTGGACCCCGGTTCCCGGCATACCGGTTTTGGGGTGGTCCAGGGGGAGGGCAACGCCATCCTCCACCTGGCCTCCGGCAGCATCAATCCCGGCTCCCGGCCCCCGTTGGAATCCCGCCTCTGTCAGATTTTTGACGGCCTGTCGGATTTGATCCGGCAACATTGCCCCCAGGCCATCGCCCTGGAAGAAATCTTCCTGGCCACCAACGTCCACAGCGCCTTCGTCCTGGGGCAAGTGCGGGGCGTGGTGCTGTTGCTCGCGGCCCGGTCCGCGGTGCCCATCTTTCACTACTCCCCTCTGGTGGTGAAAAAAGCGGTGGTGGGCTACGGTCAGGCCTCCAAGTCCCAGGTGCAGCTCATGGTGAGGCAATTGTTGGGGGTCGAGATGGTGGACCAGCACGCCGCCGACGCCCTGGCGGTGGGCATGTGCCACCTCTTTCACAGCCGCTGGCCGGGCGCCTCGCCATGATCGGTTACCTGGAAGGCCAGCTTATTGACAAGTCCCCGAACCAGATTTTGGTGAAGGTGGGGGGCGTGGGCTATCGCATCTTCATTCCCCTGTCCACCTTTTATGCCCTGCCGGAGCCGCCGGCCTCCGTCGCCCTCCAGATTCATACCCGCCTGCAGGAAGACGCCTTGCACCTCTATGGCTTCAACACCCTGGAGGAAAAGGACCTGTTCCTGCAACTCCTGAGCATTCCCCGGGTGGGGGCCAGGACGGCCCTGAATATTTTGAGCGGCATCAACCCCGAGGACTTCGCCCAGGCCCTGCTCCAGGGCGACGCTCAGCGCCTAGCCGGCATTCCCGGCATCGGCAAGAAATCCGCCGCCCGGATCGTCCTGGAACTCAAGGATAAGCTGCCGCCGGCCCGGCGCCCGCGCCCGGCGTCGGCCGGGGAGAGACTGATGCAGGACGCCCTCTCGGCCCTGATCAATCTGGGTTATTCCAAAAACCTGGCGGAGAAAGCCCTGGACGCGGCCAAGGCCCTGGGCGCGGGGACCATCGAAGACCTGCTGCGCCAAAGCCTAAAATCCCTGGCGAAGTGAGGTTGAGGGCCGGACCGGGAAAAGTATTTCATTTTTTCATTCTTTCGGGCGAGGCGGTTGGTTCCCGCCGGCTGCCGCCCTCCCTGACCATAACCAGGGGTAGGTTTTTCCAGCCAATCCCTCTCCAGCGGTGCACCGGCCATGGCAGAAAAGAACCTTCCCCCTCAGGCGGCATCCCGGGTGGCCGAACTCCGGGAACAACTCAATTACCACAATTACCGCTACTATGTGCTGGATGATCCGGTAGTCGCCGATGCCGAGTTCGACCGCCTCATGGCCGAACTCACCCGGCTGGAGGAAGACTACGGCCTGGCCACGCCCGATTCCCCCACCCAGCGGGTCGGGGCCCAGCCCCTGGATAAGTTTGAAACCGTCTCGCACCGGCAGCCCATGCTGTCGCTGGAAAACGCCTTCAGCGAGGCCGAGGTCTTCGAGTTCGACGAGCGGCTGAAGCGGTTCCTCAAGACCACGGAGGAGTTTGCCTATGTCCTGGAGCCCAAGATGGACGGCTGCGCCGTGGAACTGGTCTATGAAAACGGCCGCCTGACCACGGGTTCCACCCGGGGCGACGGCTTTCGGGGGGAAAACGTCACCCAAAATCTGAAGACCATCCACACTATCCCCTTAAGCCTGCTGACTGAGGTGGCGCCGGCCCCGGAGCTGCTGGAGGTCCGGGGCGAGGTCTACATGGACCTCCCGGAATTTAACCAGTACAACGCCGAGCGCCTGGCCCGGGGCGAGCCCGCCTTCGCCAATCCCCGGAACGCCGCGGCCGGGTCCCTGCGCCAGCTGGACCCCAGGATTACCGCGGCCCGGCCCCTGAAGATCTACTGCTACGGGGTGGGGGAGGTGGGGGGACGGAATTTTGACACCCACTGGGAAGTGCTCCAAACTTTGAAGCAGTGGGGTCTGAGGGTGAACCCCCTGATTCAGCGAGGGCAGGGAATCGAGGCGGCCATCGCCTATCACCGGGACCTGGAGCACCGGCGGCACGGCCTGCCGTATGAAATCGACGGCATGGTAATCAAGGTGGACCCCCTAACCTTACAAGAGCGCCTGGGCGCCAAGTCCCGGAGCCCCCGGTGGGCCCTGGCTTTTAAGTTCGCCGCCACCCAGGCCACCACCAGGGTGCTGGCCATCGAAGTCAATGTGGGCCGCACCGGCGCCATCACCCCCATGGCGGTGATGGCACCGGTGGAGGTGGGCGGGGTCAATGTCAGCCGGGCCACCCTCCACAATGAAGCTGAAGTGGCCCGGAAGGACGTACGGGTGGGGGATACGGTCCTGGTGCAGCGGGCCGGGGATGTGATCCCGGAAGTAGTCAAAGTTATTCTGGAGGAGCGTCCGGCAGGGGCCGAGCCATTCAGGATGCCGGAAAATTGCCCGGTGTGCGGCACGGCGTTGGTGCGGCCGGAAGGGGAGAAGGTCACCCGCTGCCCCAATCCCGACTGCATCGCCTCCCTGACCCGGGGGATTCAGCACTTCGCCGGCAAGTCCGCCATGGACATCGACGGCCTGGGGGAGAAGATCGTCCAGCAACTGGTGGATGTGGGCCTGGTAAAGGATGTGGGCGACCTTTACCACTTGACCGAGGCCGACCTCATCCCCCTGGAGCGCTTCGCGGAAAAATCGGCCCAGAACATCGTCAGCGCCATTCAGGCCAGTAAAGCGGTCCCCCTGTGGCGCCTGATCAACGCCCTGGGGATCAGGTTCGTAGGCGAGGCCACTGCCCAGCTTTTAGCACAGCACTTCGAGGAGCTGGAAAAATTGATGGAAGCCAGCGAAGAACAACTGCTGCACGTGGAAGGGGTGGGCCCTCAGGTGGCTTCCAGCATCAGGGAATTTTTTCAGAGTGAGCGCAACCAGGCCCTTATTAAGAAACTCCAGGATAAGGGGGTTGTGGGTTTGCCGCCGGAGCCTCGGGCCGCTTCCCTCCTGGGCGGCAAGACCTTTGTGTTCACCGGCGGGTTGGCCAACTTATCCCGGGACGAAGCCAAGACCATGGTCGCGGCCCGGGGGGGCAAGGTGACCTCATCGGTCTCCGCCAAGACCGATTATGTGGTGGCGGGGGCCGACCCGGGGAGCAAGTTGGCCAAAGCCCGGGAGTTGGGGGTGACCATCCTGGATGAGGCGGCCTTTGCAGACTTACTCCAGAGGAGCACGTGATGGCGGAGATGGCGCGGGTCCAAGTGGTGATCGAGCTTCGTAGGGCGCGTCTTACGCGCCGCTTTTGGTGCGTAAGACGCACCCTACGAGAACTTTGGGTTCTCGGGAGCACGTGATGGGGGACAAGGCGCGAGTCCACGTGGTGATCGAAGGCCGGGTCCAGGGGGTGTTCTTTAGGGCCTCCACCCGGGACGAGGCCCGGGCCCGGGGGCTAACCGGCTGGGCCCGGAACCTCCCGGACGGCCGGGTGGAGGCCCTGTTCGAAGGCGACCAGCGGGTGGTGGAGAACATGCTGGCCTGGTGCCATAAGGGTCCGCCCTATGCCTACGTGGACCGGGTGGAGGTGGAATGGCAGGCCTATGTGGGGGATATGGCGGATTTTCGGATTGTTTATTGACCAGGTCGGCATGAACCGGAGAAAGGCCGGGGCACCGGCTGGGTTATAGAGGTTTTTTTAGAAAGGGTTTGCCATAGAGGCGCTTGCAAAACTCCCCATTGACCACAATTGTCATTCTGAGCGGAGCGAAGAATCTCGTATTTTCAGGAGGATGAGATCCTTCACTTCGTTCAGGATGACAAACAACCCGTTTTGCAAGAGACTCCATAGCTCCGATTGACTATTGGGGTGATTTGGCTGGTTTGACAAATTTTATGCCGCGGGTTTAAAATTTTTATAAATTATGATATTCATTGTTTCTAAGTTTATGAATTTATGACAAGGGCGAAAGCACCGGCCAAGGAACAAGTTAAGGAGTGTAAAATGGAACTGGTCAAAGTGAAAAGGAACTACCAAATAACCATACCTCAGAATCTTAGGAGGATCATTCGGCTGACCGTCGGGGACTACGTGGAGGTGGATATCCAGGACGATACGTTAGTGATAAGGCCCGTCAAGGTGATTCACCCGGGCCAGGAATATTTTTTCACCAAAGAGTGGCAGGAAAAGGAGGCGGAAGCGGACCAGGACATTGCCGAGGGTAAGGTTGTAGGTCAGTTTGACAATGCTCAAGACGCCTTAAAAGCTTTAAAAAACCAACCGTTATGAAGCTCTTTTTTACGTATAGTTTCATAAGGGATTATCATGCGCTTCCCGACCAACTTCAAAGGACAGTTGACAAGAAACTGAAGCTTTTTCTGAGCAACCCGCGTCACCCATCCCTGAATATCAAAAAAATGCAAGATCCTCGAGACATTTGGGAAGGCAGGATCACGAAAGGATACCGCTTTACCTTCCAGATGCAGGGTGAAGTCTTAACTCTCAGACGGCTGGGCACCCATGATATTTTGAGGACTCCTTAACCCTGACTTGACAGTCAACCTCCATCAACTATAATGGTCATATAATATATATCAATTAATAGAGAAGGTGATGGCCGTGCTGAAAAAGATTTCCGCCATGAAGGCCCGGCAAAATTTGGGCCAACTTTTGAATGAAGTCTCTATCCGGGGCGACTCATATATCATCGAACGGGCCGGCAAACCTCTGGCGGCCCTGGTGGACCTGGAAAGATTCCAGCAACTGCAAGAGGACCAAGACGCCGCTCTCCATGCGCTTAAAAAGGTTTGGGAGAAAATGGCCGGATCGGAGCCCCGGGAGATCAAGGAAGCTATCGAGGAGGCCGAGAAGATCGCCAAGGAGGAGAACCGCACCCGGAGCGAACTCATCCGGGAAGCGCTCCGGCGCTATATTGCCGAAAGGGAACTCAGACGTCTGCAACGTTACGGCATGAAAAAGGCCAAAGAGCTTGGCTTAAAAGAGGAGGATGTCCAACGATTAATTGATGAGTATCGAGCCGAACAAGCTAATGCTTAAAGTAGTGCTCGATACCAACGTCATCGTTTCCGGCTTAAACTTCCAAAAGGGCAACCCCGCCAAAATTTTGCTATTGGTGGCTTCGGAAGAGATAATCAACTTTATCTCAAGACCCATACTCAATGAAATAAGACGTATTCTGGTGGATAAGTTTTTCTGGGCACGTGAAGAAGTTGAAGCGGCTGAGGTTTGGCTAACAACCTTCTCAAAATCAGTCAACCCCAGGGACCGCATTTCGGTTATTGATGATGATCCGGACAACCGCATTCTCGAATGTGCCGTAGAAGGCCAGGCCGACTTTATCATTTCGGGCGACCGCCATCTTACCGACCTGAAAGATTATCAGGGAATCAAGATCGTTGCCCCCTCTATCTTTTTAGCATTAATCGGCAAAATCAATGAAGAATAACCGAGTAGCTATTATACGCACTGGAGGCATAATCATGGCTGAAAAGGAAATTCCTACTTCCGGCGACCTAGTGTTCAAGCCCAGCGCCCGGGCATTTTTTGTCCATTACGTGGCGATGTTTCTGGTTTTTCTGGGCCCCCGGCTCAACCCCGAGGTGGGGCTGCCCGTGTGGTTGGGGACGGTGCTGGGGGTCATTGTCCTGGCCGCGGTGATCTACCAGAAATACGGCACGGAGTACCAGATCAGTTCCCGGGGGGTGGCCCGGGTCTGGCGCTGGCCTTCTCCCCGGCGGCAGGAGATCGCCTGGGAAAACCTGGAGGAGGTTCTGGTGCTCCGGGGCTTGACCCAGACGATGCTCCAGGTGGGCAACCTGGCGTTCCGGGATAAAGCCGGGGGTCCCCAGATGTTCTGGTACGGCTTGTTCAACCCCAAGGACGTTAAAGACCTGATCGACGGGAAGCGGCCGTGATGGAACTGGAAGAAGAGTGGGGTGCGGCGGCGGCCGTCGCCGAGCCGGACCACCGGTCTTCGGCGCCCTGGGAAGACCCCGAGTTGTCATCCCTAACGAGGTTGGTTCGCACCCTCCGGGAACTCCTGTTCCGGCCGGGGGAGTTTTTTGAGAACCTGGGCCGGGAAGGGTGGGCCGAACCGTTGGCCTTTGCGCTTATCGTGTCGAGCCTCGGGCTTTTGAGCGCCCTCTTCTGGCAGTTCCTGGTTCTGGCGCCGACCGGCGGAACCCCGGGGGACGCGGCCGGGCTCTTGCCTTTCCGGGGATTAGGTCCGGGCTTGCTGCTGGCCATGATGGCCGCTTCCCCGGTCCTGGCGCTGGCCAACCTGGGGGTGGGCGGTATCTGCTGGTGGGGGAGTGTGGCCCTGGTGGGTGCCAGCCGGGATTTCACCCCGGCCTGGCGGATTTTCTGCTATGCCCAGGGCGGCATGGCCCTGGCGCTCATTCCGTTCTTCGGCATGTTGGTGGCCGGAATCTGGGTCCTGGCCCTGATGTATTGCGGTGTGAAGCAGGTTTACGGGATCTCCGCCGGGGGCTCTCTCGTGGCCCTGGCTATCTATTTGGCGCTTCAGGTCTTGCTGGCGATGACCCTTTTACTAGGCCTGGCGGGCGCTCTGGCCTTCCTGGGATTCCTGCTGTTGCTGGGCTGAAGCGGCTTGCGCCGCCTGGGCTTCCCGCCGGATCCGCCTGATCCTCATGCCGTGGGCGACCCAGCCGATCACCAATCCCACCGCTAGGCTGAGGTAAATCGCCAGAAACTGGGGCAGTTCCCCCAACTGAAATTTAAAGAGTTTGATCACCAGCGCCGGCTGGGCGTTTTCCACGGCAAAGTCCACCAGCACGGCGGCCAGGATGACCAGCAACACCATCTTAATTTTACTCATGGGCGCCTCGCTCTTGGGGTCACTCTTTCAGGTAACGTTTCACCACGGCCTTGAGGTCCTCCAGGTCCGAAGACTTGACCAGGTATTCGTCTGAGGCCCAGGTGGCAAAATCCTGTTTGTACTCTCCGTAGGCGGTGCTCAGGACTACGGGTAAATTCGGCCGCTTTTCCTTAATCTGTCTCAAGGCCTCGATACCGTCCATCTCCGGCATTTTGATATCCAGGATGACCAGATCCAGGGGAATTTTATCAACAATTTCCAGGGCTTCCCGCCCGTTGGCGGCCTGATAGACTTCGTAGCCCTCCTCTTTGAGTTCTTCGCTGTAAAGGAGGCGAATGCTCATTTCGTCGTCCGCCACCAGGATCTTCTTCATTGACGTCCTCCTTTAGGGGCTTTGAGCACGCTGGCGGGAACCGCGCCCTGACCCACGTCTTTAACGAGACAGTATTTGGCCACCGGTAGGGTGACGATAAAGGTCACGCCTTTGCCGATTTCGTTGTTGACTTCTATCTGGCCGTAGTGGCGGGAAATGATCCGCTGGGCAATGGCCAGCCCCAGCCCGGTGCCGTAGTCCTTGGTGGAAAAAAACGGGTTAAAGATATTGTGGAGCACCTCCATGGGAATGCCGCTGCCGGTGTCGGAGATCGAGGCCGCGGCATAGAGGCCGTCCGGCCTTTCCACCGGGAAGGTGCGAATGCTCAGAGTGCCCCCGTGGGGCATGGCCTGGATGGCGTTCTGGAAGAGGTTGTAAAAGACCTGCTTCATCTGCCGGTCGTCGCAATGGAGCCGGGGCAACTGGGCGAATTCTCTCGCAAGCTTGATTTTATTGGCATCCAAATCCCGCTGGACCAATATCAGGGTGTCCTCGATGAGCTTGGCCAGTTCGTGATCCCCGTAGTAAGACAGATTTTCCCCGGTGAAGTCCAGGATTTCCCGGAGGAGCTTTTCCAGGCGGGTCACTTCCTCCTGGATGACTTCCACATATCCCCGGAGGGGCGAATTAGGTTCCACCAATTTGGCGATGCGCCGGGCGAAGCCGCCGATGGAGACCAGGGGGTTGCGAATTTCATGGGCCATGCCCGAGGCCAGGCTGCTCAAGGCGGCCAGACGGTCACTCTCCAGCATCCGTTCCCGGATGAGGAGCAATTCCCGGTTGTTGGTTTCGATGGTGGAATAGAGATGGGCATTTTCCAGCACCAGGGCGGCCTGGGTAGCGAACATCTGGAGGGCGTCCAGGCGCTCCGGCTCCAGGGGCCGCCCGGTAGCCTGGTTGTCCACCAGAATCACCCCGGTGGCCCGGTCTTTCACCACCAGGGGCACCACAAAAAATTCCTGGGCCGCATACTTGCCTTCCAGGGCGGGGGGCAATCCCGGTTCCTTGGCCGTCTGATGGTGATGATAGGGGGACTTCCGCAACACCGACAGGGCCAGGGGACCCTGATCCACCCGGAGGGGAATTTCCCAGTCAGTCACCGGTATCATCTCTTGCGGCGGCGCCTGCAGGGCCTTGAGGTTGGAGAGGTCGTGGGTCACAGGCATGCGACAGGCGCCTTGGGCGCCTCTCAAGCTTTGGGTCGCTTCGTCCACCATCAACACCACGGCCCGATCAAATCCTAAACCCTGCTCCTGGGTGAGGCCCTGGAGGATGATCTCCTGGAGCCGCGTCTTCTGCACCGACGTCAGCATGATCTGGGAGATCTCTTGCAGGGCGGTGAGATTCCGGACCATGCGCTCGTTTTTTTCCGCCAGGTCCTCCACCTGCTGATAGGTGAGGGCATTTTCAATGGCGTTGACGATGACGCCGGCCATGGTGAAGAGCAGCTGACGGTTTTCCGGGTCGAAGGGCAGGTATTCGCCGTTGGGGTTGAATTTGTCATACACTCCCAGGGTGCCGGTCAACGTCCCCTTGAAAGTGAGCGGCACCGCCAGGCAGTAATGGGTGTGCCCCGCCGCATCCGTTGACTCCCCTTCATAATAGGGCGGTTCGGTGGCCGCGGGGCTGGGGGCTATCTGGGGCAGGGCCGGGGCTTCCGGAGGAATTTGCCCATAGCGGGATGAGACCCGGAGTTCACCGGTGGCGGCATCAATGATGTGGAGGGACGCCCCCCGGGCGGTGATAACCTTGGCGGTGGTGCTGACGATGCGCTCCAGGAGTTCATCCAACTCTACGGTGGAGCTTAAGGCTTTCCCCACCTCGAACAGCACCGACAGCTCGGCGATGCGCTTTTTGGCCTCTTCCTGGACGATGGCCTGGCGCAGGGCGGCCGCCAGCATCAGGCAGGTCAACTGGACGCCCTGGCGCTCGGCGGCGGTGAAAGACCGCTCCGCCAGGTCTACCAGGATCAGGACCCCGTAGAGAAAATTATCATCGGCCACCGGAAAGGCGGCCAGGGTCTGATAGGCCGGCTGCAGTTTTTCCAGGGAAGCATTGGCGGCGGATACTCCCGGCTGCTGGCGATGGACGACGGTAAACTTGCGGGTCCTGGCCGTCTCACCCACCAGACCTTGCCCCAGGAGAAACTCCAGGCGCGGGTGGGGCGGTACGGGCCCCTGGCTGCTGACGTTGAGGAGCAGGGTCTCCCTGGCTTTGTCCAGGCCGAAATACAGCGCCAGATCCACCTTCAGGTTGCGGGCCAGAAGGTGAACCATGTTGTTGAGCCGCTCCCCAAAGCTCACGGTAGAGGTGAGCACCTCTACCATTTGGGTCAAGAAGGCAGCACGCTCCGCAGCCATGGAACCTCACCCGCCCAACAGGCGCTGGCGTTTTTCCGCGGCCAGCCGGTACACATCGACGTATTTGGGGGCCGCGGTTTTGCCCCAGGAATAATCCAGGGCCATATTGCTCTTCATCAAGGCTTCCCAGACGGCGGGCTGTTGATAAACCGCCAGGGCCCGCTGCACCGCGGCCAGAAGTTCGGCCGGGGTATAGCCGGTGAATTTGAACCCGGTGCCCGCGCCGGTGGCGGGATCGAATTCCTGTACGGTCTCGTCCAGCCCGCCGGTGGCCCGGACCACGGGAATAGTGCCGTAGCGCAGGCAATACATTTGGTCCAGGCCGCAGGGTTCATAACGGGAGGGCATGAGAAAGATGTCGGCCCCGGCGATGATCTGGTGGGCCAGT
>JAGVPN010000276.1 GCA_020052215.1 Syntrophobacterales bacterium | reverse complement strand
TCAACAAGATTATACCTCTGGGCAATTTGAGAAGTGTCCATGCATTAACTGTAGCACATGACGCGAAATTGTAACAGTAAATTATTTACAGTCTCTTAGCGGGCTTGAAGGTCCTGGACGCCGGCTGCGGCGCCGGCAATTTTACCCGCGCCCTGGGGGCCCGCAAAAAGGGGTCTCCCCTGAGTGTTTGACCTTATCTGGGCAAGTGACGCCTGCGTTACCTGCCGGAGGTGAATAATTCATGCCTTCGAGTCATCCACCCGGTCATAAATGAATCAGAGCCGCTGCCGAGTCTGACCTTGACCGCATTGCGGTTCAGCAGAGATTGGTCTCCAGGGGCAGGTCCAAGCCCCCCAGCCCGGGGAAATTTTTCTCCACCCGGACCGTTTGGTGTCAGCTTGAGGATCAGTAAGTAACCGACACATTGGGTCCGGACGCCCTGTCCAGTTCCCCCTTCATGAGATTAGCCAAAGCCTGGCGCACCGTCCCCTTGGCATTGAGAAACACTTCGATGCCGGCAGTCTGCAATTCCTGAAAGGCTTTGGGACCGCAACTGCCGGTCAGGACCGTGCGGATATTTTTCCGCACCAGGCGGTTGGCCGCCAATACCCCGATCCCCTGCACGGCGGAAAGGTTGTCCAAATTGTCCCAGGCCTCCCATTCCATGGTGTCCGGGTCGATGACGATAAAAAACCGGGCCCTGCCGAAGAGGTGCCCTACTTTGGCTTCTAAATTCTTGCCGTTGGCGCTCACCGCGATGTTCTTCATAAACCCTCCTGTCTTCACCTCGAGGGTTCGAGGATGTCTGGTCCACCGGACTGGGTGTCGAGACTTGGACTTATACTTACCAGGAGCAAATCACATGCCAGGAGGCGGGTAGGGTAGGGCATAAAGGTTACCGCAAACCGGGGGCGCCGATTCGGGTGCATGGGGCCTGAAAGGAACCCCTAAAAAAAAATTATCTGCACAAATATATTGTAGTTTTTTTCTTGACATTAGTTTATTAATGCCCTTAATGTGATTCTTATACGACCCCCTTTGTCCAAATATAAGACATCGCCTGTTTTTATCCAGTTTTCTTATGCGGTGGCGCCAGTAAACTCAGGCTAAACCTTCTCCTCCGAGCGAAGCGAGGGAAACGGTCATGGCCCAGAAAAAAGAGAAATTTCTCTTTAGAATCCTGAACAGCATTACCGACCCCCTGGCCATTTACGATCGCCACTACCGGATCAACCTGGTCAACCCGGCCTTGGTCAACCTTTATGAACTGCCGGAGGCCAACGTCATCGGCCAGCACTGCTATGAGGTCTTCCATCAACGCAGTTCCGTGTGTGAGAACTGCCATGTACGGGAAGTCTTTCGGACGGGGGAAACCCGCCGGCGGGAAATGAACGTCACCCTCCCGGACGGTCAGAAACGCTATTTTGTCATCCACTGCTATGCGTTGCGGGATAATGACGGGCAGGTGGTGCAGGCCATTGAGCACGGTCGGGACGTCACGGAACCCAGGAATCTGCAACATCAACTGAAGGTGTCGGAAGAACGCTACCGCACCCTGGTGGAGCATGCCCGGGAAGGGATTTTCATGGTTGACGCCGGGCCGGCGCGCCTGACCTTCGCCAACCGGTGCATGGGGGAAATGCTGGGTTATGCTCCCGAAGAAATCCTGGGACGGTCCATGTTCGAGTTCATGGACGAGGAAGCCGCGGTCATCGCCCGGGCCCAACTGGAGCAGCGTCAACAAGGGATTGCCAGCGTCTATGAATTAACCCTCAAGCGCCGGGACGGCTCTGACCTGGTGGGGTTGGTTTCCGCCGCCCCGTTAACAATCAACAATACTTTCCTGGGTTCCGTGGGGATCATCACGGACATCACCCAGCGCAAACGGACGGAGGCGGAACTCCAGTCGGCCAAGGAATTCAATGACAAGATTATCAACGGCATCACCGACCATCTCACCGTCATCGACCCCCGGACCTACCGGATTGTTCAGGCCAACAATTCGTTCCTGGACCGGGTTGGCCTGGAGGCCGGGGCGGTGCTGGGCAAGCCGTGTTTCGAAATCATCTTCAAGAGAAACCTCCCCTGCCATGTGGACGGCGCCTGGTGTGCCGTGCAAGAGACCCTGCGCCTCAGGCAGGGGGTGCTGGGGGAAAGGATGTATCCGGATAACGGGGGCCGGGAGCGTATCCTGCAGGTGGCCACTTATCCGCTTTTGGACAGCCAATCGGCCATAGACCTGATTATCCGCCTGGAGACCGATGTCACCGAAAAACGCCAAACCGAGGCGGACCTGGCCTTCCGCTCCCGGGAACTGCAACGGACCCAACATCAACTGGAAACCCTTTTTGAGATTTCCCGGCAGGTGAGTTCGAATAATTCCCTGGGGGAACTGATCGATTCTTTGCAGGAGATCACCCAGGAAATCTTTCCAGAGTCCGATTCCCTCTTTCTCATCCTGGATGCCGGCCGCGATCAAATTTTGTCGCTTAGAGAGTGTGCCGCGGTGGTGGGCGAACCGGTGAAACGGTTTTTACTCCGTCTGGAGCAGGCGGGATCGATGAGGCAATTTATCCAATACCTGCGGGAGGTCGGGGACCCCCAGGTCATCACCATGGAAGAGCGCCACCGCTTGCCGCCGTTTTTGGATGGCGTCTTGGATCCCTACCGCAGTTGGTTTGGCCTGCCCATCTTTGTGCGACAGGAGTGCATCGGCTTTTTCTTTATGGGTTCCCCAACCTCCCGGGAATATTTGAAGGAGGATCTGCACTTTATCCACGCCCTTTTCGCTCAGAATGCGGGATATATCCGTCACCTGGTGATTCATGAAGTCAAGATGAATCAGTCTCGCCAGCAGGAGAGCGAGAAGACCAGCCACGGCGGGATCATCGGCAAGAGCAAGAAGATGCACGAGATTTACGAGTTAATCGATCTGATCTCCAAATCTGACGCCACGGTGCTCATCACGGGCGAAAACGGCACCGGCAAGGAATTGGTGGCCCAGGCGATCCACCGGCAGAGCCATCGCCACCGGGGCCCATTTATCGTGGCCAACTGTTCGGCCTATTCGCCGACCCTGTTGGAAAGCGAGTTATTTGGGCATGAACGGGGCGCCTTCACCGGGGCCATCCGCCAGCGCAAGGGCCGCATCGAACGGTCCCATGGAGGCACGCTCTTTCTCGATGAGATCGGGGACATATCTCCGGCCACGCAGGTCCTCCTGCTGCGATTCTTACAAGACCATTGTTTCGAGCGGGTGGGAGGCGAGAGGGCCATCGAAGCGGATGTCCGGGTCCTGGCCGCCACCAACCGGGACCTCCGGCGCCTGGCGGAAGCGAGCCAGTTCCGGGACGACCTCTATTATCGCTTGAATGTGATCTCCGTTCACCTGCCGCTGCTCCGGGAGCGCCGGGAGGACATCCCGCTGCTGGCCGTGCATTTCTTAAAGAAATACAACCTGAAGGAAGACAAGAACGTAGTCACTTTCGGGGCCGATGCCATGGAGGCGCTCATGGATTATGATTGGCCGGGCAATGTCCGGCAACTGGAAAATGCCGTCAGCCATGCCATCATCCTGGCCCAAGGGGAGGTGATCCGGCGGCGGCACCTGCCGCGCTTTCTCCGGGAATCGGGGAGCACCTCGGCGTCCACCTCTTTGGCGGAAAATGAACGCCATCTCATCTTGCGGGTCCTGCAGGAATCCAATTGGAACAAACATGATGCCGCGAAACGTTTGCAGGTGAGCCGCAGCACGCTTTACAGTAAGATTCGCCGCTACGATTTGGAAAAAAATTGGAAGGGGTCCATTTCCGTACAAATAATATAAACTAAATATAACAATAAGTTAAAGACATTACAAGTCAGATTCACTACACCTGAAGTAAAAATTAATTTCGATTTTTAGCCGCAAACCCCCGTGGTTCTGCGGCTTTTGCGTTCTGGCAAGAATCTTGTAATAGGTATCTTAATATTTCGGGGCCAGGTGGTTTACCGGCTCGCAAGGGTCAGGAGAGCAATCCCAGTCGTAGCAAGTAATACCCCGAAAAACCGTTCAGAAAGGAGGTGACCGGATAACAGGGAAAGCGCCTGGAGGAAGAGGCGTTGGTTTCCGCTCTTGGGCAGGATCAATCGGGAGCGGATTAAGGCGCGCCCGCAGGCGAGGGATTGATTTGCGGACTATCGCAGTGGTTTAGCAGGATGCTTTTGGTAGTCAGGAGGACCTTCGTGTTCAAGTGGATTAAAACATGGTTCACGTCGTCCAAGTCTCTTAAGAATAAAATGGGAGGTCTTAGCATGGCGGAAAAACGCAACATTGAAATCAATAGTCGGGCCGACACCATGGATTTGATGAATCCCGACATTCGGCCGTGGCCGGTGACGCCGCCGCCCGATGCCGAATGGGTGATGGCCAACACCTACGCCAAACGTAAGGCGGAGGACTTTGGTAAGTGGAGCGAGGACAACCTCAGGTATGAGTACTCCTTCGGCAAACCTGAGGCCCTCCAGGGTTTCAGGTTTTTATGCGTCGGCCAGTGGAGACTGGCCAATAAGTTCTGCGCCGCGCTCCTGTGCGAGGCCGGGGCCGAGGTGATCAACATCGAACCCCCTGAGGGCGACCCCCTGCGGCAGCTCACCCCCTTTGGCCGGGAAGAGTACATGCTGGCCGACAAGTTCACCGGGGAAAAGTGCGGTCTGGACTTCCTGCACGAGATGCGGGGCCAGAAATCCGTCACCCTGAACCTGGAGACGGAAGAAGGCCGGGCCATCTATCAGACCCTGGCAGGCCAGATGGACGGTATCATCGACGAGATGCCCCCGGGTTACATGGACAGCCTGGGGCTGGGCTACCGGCAACTGAACAAATTGTTTCCCCGCCTGGTTTATCTGAATATGGCGGTGCGCGGCACCTGGGGCCCCTATAAAGATAAAGTATCTAAATATGGCCAGTGGACCCTGGAGCCCTTCGGCGGCTGCGCCAACTCCTTCGTCCATAACACCGGCTTCCCCCAGGACCAGCTGCCCCGGGGCAAGGGCGGCGACCCCACCCGGTCCGGCGTCTGGTTCGCCGACTACGTGGCCGGGGAGCAGGGGGCCAACACCATCCTGGCGGCCCTCTACTGGCGGAATGTGCTGGGCGGCACCGGCCAGTTCTGCGAGGTCACCGGGGCCGAGACCCAGATGGACATCCTGGACTTCGATATCGCCTGGTACGGCTTCAACGGCAGCATCAAGGCCCGGACCGGCGCCTGGGACCCCAACCTCAATCAGTATGAGTGGAACCCCTGCCGGGACGGCTACATGATGATCGGCGGCCAGACCGACCGCCTGTGGTACCGCATCGGCATGTGCATCGAGCGGGACTTCCCGCAGTTCGGGCGCCTGATCCACGAAGATCCCATCTTGAAAGAGATGGGGGCCAGAAACGCCCTGGCCATGCTGATCAAGACCTACACCGTGACCACCCGCTGGCTGAGGGACATCAACCGCATCGAAGCGGAACAGAAGTTGATGGAATATGAAATCGCCGCCGGCCCCATCATGTACATCGATGAGGTGGCGGAATTTCCCCAATTCAAGTACCGTCCCTGGGTCTGCACCATTGATACCGATCACTACGGTACGGTGCTTTTCTCGGTTTCCCCCAATAACTATCAGATGCGGACGCCGCACCGGGTCAAGGTGCTGGGCCGACCCCTGGGGTTTGACACCTATGAAATATTGCAGAAGTTCTGCGGTGTCGGCCAGACGAAAGTCAACGAACTCAAGGAAAAGGGGGCCATATAATGACTAAGGACTTGAGAGAATGCCGGCTGGAGGATCTGCCCGGCCCCAAGAGCAAGCAAGAACTCGACGAAATGAGGATGCCCTACGAGGATTACTGCAAGGCCGTCTTCGCGCCGGGCCATGAGATGAGCAAACCCGAGGCCCTGAAGGGTATCCGCTGGCTGAGCACCACCATGTATATCTTTACGCCCCACTCGGTAGCCAACCTGGCCGAGTTGGGGGCCGAGGTCATCAAGGTGGAGATGCCCCGCATGGGCGACCCCATGAAGCACACCTCGCCGTTCAATGAGGCCTATCTCTACCCGCTGCACGACACCCGGCCCATGACTGGCACCGGTTACGGCTTCACCAGCGCCAACGTCAATGAATACTATCTTAGCATGGACTATCACCTCCCGGAGATGAAGGAGGCCTTCTACCGGCTGATCAAGATGTCGGACGGGCTAACTGAGTGCTACCGCCCCGGGACCTTCGACCGCTGGAAACAGAGCTATCGGTTCGTCCAGGAGCTCAACCCCCGGTTCATCTATGTCTGGGGCGGCGGCTTCGGGTATGGGCCCAAGTGCTTCGGCGGCTCCTACGACATCCTGGGGCAGGCCCACGCGGGTCTCGCCTCGGTCACCGGCATGCACGAGTTCATGGGCGGCCACTGCACCAAGCACTCCAACTGGTGCATCGACTGGTACTCGGGCACCCAGATCACCTTCGGCATCCTGGCGGCTTTGCACTGGCGCGCCAAGACGGGGCTCGGCACCATGATCGAGTTCTCCCAGGTGCAGGCGGCCACGCGGGTCCTGGGGCATGCCGCGCCGATGTATGGGCGCTTCGGCATCGTCCGGCAGCGCTGGGGCAACTGGGACACCCAGCTCTGTGTCCATGGCATCATCCTCTGCGGCAAATCCGACTTCCCGGACGCCATTAACCCCCAGGACAAGTTCGAAGCCCGCTACGCCATGGTCTCGGCCTTCCAGGACAAGGACTTCAAGGCCCTATGCGACGTCATCAAGAAACCCGACATGTACAGCAAGTACATGAAACATAAAGACCGGGTGGAAGGCGAAGCCCAGGTGGACATCTACGCCGAGCTGGAAGATTGGGCCAAGGACAAGTCCCGGGCCGAGGTGGTCCGGATCCTGCAAAGTGAAGGCCTGCTGTGCGAGCCGGTGATGAACGACCGGGAGGTCTATGAGTCCGAGCACTACCGGACCCGGGGCACGGTGCGCTGGATGGAAGACCCGCTCTTCGGCGACGTGCTGGTCCAGGGCACTTACAGCGCCGGACTGATGTCCCAGACTCCCCGGAGGCAGTACTGGATCTGGCGGCCGGTGGGGGCCGACAATGTCAAGATCTACCACGAGATGTTGGGCTACCCCATTTCCACGGTCAAAGAGTGGTACGACAAGGCCTGGATCTAAAAGGAGAAGACCAATATGTGTGATATCATCTGGTGCAAAAAAACTCAGGCAGACGGCAAGCCGTGCGAGACCGTGAATTATCTGGACCCCTACTGCTTCTGGAACTGGAAGGGCAACATCAACTGCGCCCACTGCGGCACGGTGTACGCTATCCACATGATCCAGGGGCATATGTATAAGGGCCCCGACGAACAGCCGGCGGGAACCAAACCCGACACCAGCCCGCTTTATGCTGACAAGCCTCTGGAAGGCTACATCAATTATCCCTCGGGTATGGAAGGCCGGACCCGGCCGTTCCACTGCCTGCCCCGGCACATCTACCTGGGGGTGCCCGACATGGTGAAGTTCAGCATCCGGGGCAAGCCGCTCCGGGGCTGGCGGCCCCAGCCAAAGTCCGCGGGCATCGCCGGACAGTTTCCCTACAACTGGGAGATGGAAAAGCTGTCTCCGGAGGTCGCGGCTGAATATAAGGAAAAGATCGCCAAGGGCGAAGTGAAGGAATGGTAACCGGGACCTGGTGAATAAATAAAAGGAGTGGCACATGATTGAAGCAAAAGGGCTTACACCGAGACAATTTCTGGACAAGGTCCTGGAGCCGGAGAAGGAAAGCGACCATATCTGCTGGCAGTGTGAATTCCTCAAACCGGTAATCAAAGGCTCCAGTTTCCCCCCGGCGGACATCATCGGCTGGTGCATGAAGATTCACTGGCCCTATTACTGGTGCGTGGCGGACTTCAACGTGGTGAAGAAGTGCTACGTCTTTAAGCAGAAAGGCTAGTATGGAGGAGAACGTCCGCAAGGAACTTGACGCCCTGGAAATGATGGTGTTCAACTGGAAGCAGTGTTACCTGAGAGACGCCACCCCGGATGGCAACAATGACTGCCTGGTGGAAGAGTTCGAAGAGGAGATTATCACTTACATGTCTCCATATCTCCGCCGGTTGTTTCAGTGTGAGCATCTCACCGCCGAGGAGACGCAAGAGTTCCTTGATTTTTGTCACCGCCAGGTGGATGATCTCCGCAATCTGATCCGGGAAGTGGAGACTCCGCCGGCAAAACCGGGAATATGGCAGAAGGTTGTGAAACACACCGTGTGCGCCTGGCGGAAAGAAGCCTGACCTTACCCCTAGGAGATAAAACCACGGCTGGGTGAAGCGACCTAGACTGCAACCATTTCACGAAAAGGAGAGGAGCATGCCAGCAAAATGCCGCGTTGGTGTCTGCGGATTTGACCCTATGATCGTCAGGGGATATCTCAAGACCGGGTTTCGCGCCCTGTGGTGGCACATCCCCGACGAGTTATATGAAGAATTCAATGTTAAACCCAATGGCCATATCTCCGGCAAACTTCTCAAAGTTTACGCCGGCAAGACCGGGAAGATGACCCACGAACCCAATGAGTCGTTCCACTGGAACTTCTCCAAGGAATCGGGATTGGCCGTGCTGCTGCCGGCCGACGACATCGTCAAATATGAGCTCACCGAGTTTCATTTCATCGAGGTGCTCATCGAGAAAATCAACGACCAGCCGGTCTTGCCGGGTGAAGAGAAGGAAAGCACCAAGATGTGGCCCATGGACAGAATAAAGCTGGGCTACACCGCGGATTATATCGCACCGTAAATGCTACTTCAGTCCCCTACAGGCCCGGGGCGTGCGGCGTCCCGGGCCTATAGGGGAGCAGTGGGGGCGTCTCGTCGACAGACCTCCGGGGGTGGAGGCCCCCTCTCTTACCATTAAGCCGTTTGGGGGAGGAGGACCAGTCGTGCCGGAGATGGGCCAGCGCCTCAAAGCCGCATTTTGACCCAGGCCACCAGGGTTGCGAAGTTTCGGGCCCAGGCCTCGGTGTGATCCTGGCCCGTGAAGAGGTGGGCCAGT
>JAGVPN010000247.1 GCA_020052215.1 Syntrophobacterales bacterium | reverse complement strand
AGTAATACCAAGTTGCCGTCAAACAAGTAATAATCCGAATTGTAGGGGCGGTTCGCGAACCGCCCCTACGGTGGTTGCGACCATAAAGCCAGAATTACCCCTATGACGGCAACTTGGTATAAGCAATCATAAAGACTATTTTTGTCATTCTGAGCGCCGCGAAGAATCTCTTTTTTTAAGCCGCCGAGATTCTTCACTCCGCTACGCTCCGTTCAGAATGACCTGATTTTTTTTAGTTTTTTGACCGCAACTTGGTATCAGAGTTCTGGTCCTTTACCCCGATGCAGGCCCTGAGGCCAGCTGCTCCCTGGCCTCCAGGACCTGGCGGGCCACCAGGTCCACCGCGGCCAAATCCGTCCAGGGGCTGAGGATAAAGGACTTCAAGGCGGGAATCGGGGGGCCGGTTTTACCGTCATAGGCCGCGTGCCGATAGGCATCGGTCCAGGACAACAAGACCCCTTCTCCCCGCATGGCGCGTTCATGAATCAGGGTAAAAATCCGCCGATTATAGGCATTGTGTGCGCTCAAGGCATTCTCATAGGTGTGGTCGCTGATCTCCCGCTGGAAGGCCGCGGCTGCGTCCACCCCCGGGGGGTAGACCCGAAACAGGGTTACGGGCCCGAAATTGCCGTCATTGAGCACTTGAATACAGGCGTGCTGTTCCAGCCGCTCCCGGAGCATCTCGGCCATCTCCACCATGTGGCCGATGAGAATCCGATACCCCTCCTTGCCCAGCAGCCGCATGTTGGCATACGCGGCCAGGGCCCCGGCGCCGGAACGGGAGCACTCCAGGGTATAAATGCCGGGATGATAATACCCGAACTGGTAGAGATAGGGCATCTGCAGGGGGTGGCGGGAGAGCAGGGCCAAATCCTCCCGCTCTTTCGCCAGGAAGGCGCTGGAAATATACGGGGTATAGCCGGTCTTGTGAAAATCAAAGCCGATGCTGTCGGCCAGGGACAAATCGCCCAGCCGGCCCAGGGTATGTTGCAGGGAGCTTAGGGTTCGGTCATGAAAGCCCAGGGGATTGGCCGCAAAATCGTAATCCCGGAACACGGCCCAGACCCACCCGATGACGGCATCGGCGTGCACGTGGGGGCGATAGGTCAAGCCGAATTCCTGGGACAAACGGTCCCGCAGGCGAACGATACCGGTGAGGTCGTCAACCCCAAAGGCATCCGTGGTCCCCATGGTGGCGATGATGGCCGCCACCTTTTCCTGGCGGCCCAGGGCCTGCCGCAGGTACTCCTCCAGATCGGACAGGGACATTTCGTTGTCCCGGGTCGTGGGTATGGTCACCAGATTATCGGTGCCCAGTCCCAGCCAGCCGGCCACATTGAGGCGGGAGTAATGGGACGCGGCGGACGAAACGATCTTGACGTCCTCCCTGATCCCCTCCCGCATGGTGCGGCCGCCGGACAGCTTCTCCAGGGCCAACTTACAGCCATAGAGGATGGTGCCGGTGCCGCTGAAGGTAAAAACCCCGCCGGCGCGCCTGGGATCGTAACCGATGAGATCGGCCAGCATGGCCACGGACTGAATCTCGGCCTCGGCAAACCTGGCCGAGTATTCGTCCCAGATGAGGTTGGGGTTATACATGGCGGCAACCACAAACGCCAGGATACTGGGGATGCTGGTGGGCGGGATCACATTGACCTGGGCATTGGGATGGGCCCAAACAGTCATGCCCTGACAGTAGTCCGCCAGATTGCGGGTGACCTCGGCCACCGAACTCATGGCTTCCGGGAAACCGGCCGCCGGGGCGCTTTCATAATGCTCCGGCCGGATCTTGCCCAACAGCGGCGCCGACGATTTCAAGTCATCCACCAGGTCCAGAAACCGAGACACCGTATGAACAAAATACCCGTCCAACACCGGGTTGGACACCGGCACCGGAAACACGGTCTTGAGGTGTTCCAGCTTATGCAGGTAGGTCTCTTGGTCGGGGCATTCAGGGAACATGTTGACATCTCCTGGTCTGAAAAGTTCAAGGTTCAAAGTTCAAGGTTCAAGGTGTTTAATGGGTGCGCACTGCGCACCATGATAAAAAGCCATCGACTTTTCATAATTTACGGGTGGGGCCAAGGCCCATGAGTGACTGTTCGAACCGGAAAGACTCGGAGATATATTTTATCAGGAGATGCGCAAAAATCCATTGCATAATAATATTTAAGTATTATAATATTCAAATACTTCAATAATAGATAGCAGGATGACTGATAAATTATGTCCCGGACGATTGATTTTTGGCTATTAATGCACTATATTTCACCTATAAAAAATCCCGGTTGCCGCGGGGCCGCTACTGCTTCAATTAAGCTCCATATGCCCGTGCGTCGACTCAATTCAGGGAAACGGTTGTCGGCATGCATGTCAGGCGATTGCCGCCGGTTCGAAGCCCGGCAAAGAAATTTTCCGACCTGGAGGTCCCGGACGGTTATCGGGGGACCCTGCTCCCTGTAAGAAAATCCCTGACAAAGAAATCAGGATTTATTGGCTTGTCCACCTGCGCCAGGCAAGATAGCCTGATTTTTGGTGGGAGAGGCTGAGGGCTTAGGTTACGGCGGGAAGAACTTGTCTATTCAAAAAAATATCTTAATCTTTTATAAAGATGGTGATTAATGACAACCCTGATTGAGTCATCATTATGCTAAACCCCTTCAAAGAACCATTGGAACCATCGTTCTCCCTGGCCGAACGCCTGGCGGGCCTGACCAGCGTTTCGGCCTGCTATCAGTGTAAAAAGTGTTCCAGCGGCTGCCCCCTGACCTTCGCCATGGATTTTCCCCCCGACCAAGTCATCCGGCTGGCGCTGTTGGGTCAGGACGCCGCGGTGCTGGGCTGCCGCACCATCTGGGTGTGCTCTGGCTGCGAAACCTGCACCACCCGCTGCCCCAACCAAATCGACATTGCCGGGGTAATGGACTGGCTGAAGGAGGAAGCGATCTTCAGCGGTCAGGCCTCTCCCCAACCCGGGGTGACCCGCTTCCACCAGACTTTTCTGGACACGGTGCTGATGGCCGGCGGGCGCCTGTCGGAGCCGCTGCTCTTGGGACTTTACCAATGGCGGCGCGGCGGGACCCTGGAAAAACTCAAGTCCGGCGCCCTGATGGCAGACCTGAGGATGGCCTGGGAGCTGGCCCGGCGCCGCCGGCTGGTGCCGCGCCTGCCCCATCGGCTGAAGGGCGTTGAGGAAATCAAGGCCATGTTCAAAAAATCGCACTTTTACGAAAAAAACGAAAAACCGGGAACACAGGAAAAGCCGTGAACGTGAGCTACTACCCGGGCTGTTCCCTGGAGGGAACCGCCATCGATTACGCCGCCTCCATCGGGGGCATCGGGAGCCTCCTGGACCTGACGCTGACGGAACTGGAAGACTGGAACTGCTGTGGCGCCACCGCGGCCCACAGCATCAACCACCACCTGGCCCTGGCCCTGCCGGCCCGCAACCTGGCGTTGGCGGCGGCGGCCGGCCGGGATGTGGTGGTGCCCTGCGCCCTGTGCTTCAACCGCCTCAAAGTGGCGGAAAAGGCCCTGAAGGGCCCCGAAGGCGCCAATCTCGGCATTCCCTATCTGGGCGGCATCAAGGTTTGGGACCTGTTGGATTACCTTACCCAGGACGCCTATCTGCAAGCGTTGGCCGCCAAAGTGGTGCGCCCCCTGGCGGGCCTCAAGGCCGTGGGCTATTACGGCTGTATGGTGGCCCGGCCCCCGGCTGTCACCGACAAAAAGGAGGCGGAAAACCCCCAGAACCTGGAGCGGCTGCTGCGGGTGTTGGGCGCCGAGCCCCTGGACTGGTCCTTCAAGACCGACTGCTGCGGCGCCGGCCTGGCCGTGGCCCGGCCGGATATTATCGACACCCTGGCGCAGCGGCTCTATGAGCGGGCCATCAGGGCCGGGGCGGACTGCTTGGTGGTCTCCTGCCAGATGTGCCAGGCCAACCTGGATATGCCCCAGAAACGCATCGGCCAGAAGTTCGGCCAGGACTACTACCTGCCGGTCTTCTATTTCACCGAACTCATGGGCCTGGCCCTGGGACACCCGGACACTAAGAAGTGGCTGGCAGGCCATTTGGTGGATCCGCTGCCGCTGCTGGAGCAGAAGAATCTAATATAAGATTTTTTTGCGGTCTTTGCGCCTTGGCGAGAGGTTTTTCACGCCAAGACGCAAAGTCGCTAAGGTCATACAACAAGATTATGAGCAACCAAAGTCAAAAGATTGGCGCGGTCATGGTGGT
>JAGVPN010000111.1 GCA_020052215.1 Syntrophobacterales bacterium | reverse complement strand
CGGTCGCCGTCCACCCGGAGGGTAAAGGGGTCGGACTCCCAGAGGCTCAGGTCCCCCGGGGGCACCACGTCCATATGGCTCAGGACCCAGACCTTTTCCGGCCGCCTCCCGGGCAGGTACGCCACCAGATTGGGGCGCGAACCCCCCGGCACCCGGTCATCCGGGGCCGGATAGTTGTGGACCTCAAGCCCCCAACTCTTAAGCACCTCCGCCAGGAACGCGGCTTTGTCGGCCTCGCCGGTCCCCCCCACCTCCGGCCCCAACGCCACCCGGGAGACCAGTTGCCGCTGCAACTCGATCACTTGGTCTGGATAGGTATCCAGGCGCTCGGTTACACGCCGGAACCTCTCAGCTTGCGTCATTACTCAACCTGCCTGTATCGGATAAGTTGGTAGCGCGGGCTTTCCAGCCTGCGCCGCCCCGCACCGGCAAGATGCCGGCGCCACCAAATCCTCCATAACTTCTCAAACCAGAAAAATCACCGTCCGGGTCCCCCGGGCTTTTCCTTCCTGCCGCCATCATATATAATTCGGGTGCCTAAAGACAAGAAGAGTTTGGCTGGCCCGCCCGGTGGCCAGGAGCGGCATCGAGGCCCGGCGCCGTAAGCCCCGGGATGATATGGCCGCTAACCGATTATGATATCTTAAGAAAAAATATAATCATCCCCATGGAGGAAGTTCTTATGAAGATCAAACGCATCGCCCATCTGGGAATCGCGGTGAAGGATCTGGATGCCCCGAAGAAGCTCTACACCGAAAACCTCGGCCTGAAACTCGGGGGCGAAGAGGTGGTGGAGGCCCAAAAGGTCAAGGTGAGCTTCATTAAGGTGGGTGAGTCAAACCTGGAATTGCTCCTGCCCACCGGGCCGGACAGCGCCGTGGCCAAGTTCCTGGAAAACAAGGGCGAGGGCTTTCACCACCTGGCCCTGGAAGTGGAGGATATCCACGCTGCGGTGGCGGAATTGAAGGCCGCGGGCGTGCGGCTGATCGATGAAACCCCCCGGGAAGGGGCCCACGGCGCGCTGGTGGCCTTTCTCCACCCCAAGGCCACCTTCGGCCTCCTGGTGGAATTGTGCCAGTATCCTGACTGAGACTAAAACTCAATGGGGATAAGCGCGGCGGCCCTGGTGGGCCAGGTCCAGGTCAATCTCCCCTTTGCTTTCTTGGAGGCGGGATACCTCGAAAAATTTTTACACCGGGGCCTCAATCCGGAACTTGGCCTGGATGCTTATAGCCTGGGACATTATCCCCCGGAGGCCTTTCGCCGGGCGGCCCGGGCTTTTCAGGGGGCCGGGCGGCGGATCACTCTGCACGGCCCCTTTCAAGACCTGGCCCCGGGGGCGCTGGACGATGGCGTCCTGGCGGCGTCGCGCCGGCGCTTGCGCCAGGCGTTCCGCTATTTGCCGGTGTTTCGGCCGGTGGCGGTGGTCTGCCACCTGGGCTATGAAGCCCGGCACTACCGCTGGGACCAGGAGCGCTGGCTGGCCCGCAGCGCCGCCACCTGGAAGGAGTTGGCCGCCCTGGCCGCCCCTCACGGCGTGACGGTGATGCTGGAAAATGTCCACGAAACCGAGCCGGAACTCTTCCTGGAAGTCCTGGGCCGGGTGGGGGCGCCCAACCTCCAGGTCTGCTTTGATGTGGGGCACCTCCTGGCTTTCAGCACCGGGGATTTTCCTCGGTGGCTCGAAACCCTGGCCCCGGTCATCGGCCACCTGCACCTCCACGACAACCACGGGGATCACGACGCCCACCTGGCCCTGGGCGCCGGCCGGGTCCCCCTGGGAGAAACTCTCGACTACCTGGCCAGCCGGGGGCGCCGGCCCCTCATTACCCTGGAACCCCACCAGGCAGGCAGCCTGGACCCCTCCCTGGACCACCTGGCCGGTATCTGGCCCTGGGACTAGAACCTTTGACCAAACCTGTCTTCTACCGAGTTGCGTTCAAAGAGCTACTTTTGTAGCCCCAGGCTTACCGTGAAAATCCAAATCCCCCTAATACCAAGTTGCCGTCAAACAAGTAATAATCCGAATTGTAGGGGCGGTTCGCGCACCGCCCCTACGGTGGTTGCGACCATAAAGCCAGAATTACCTCTATGACGGCAACTTGGGATAAATCCCCCTTTGCCAAAGGGGGACTTTAAAACCCCCCTTGGAAAAAGGGGGGTAGGGGGGATTTTCATCCTGGGGGGTGAAACATTTGTGGTTCATGGACGTTTGGCCTGCGCCGGCACAGGTTGGAAAGCCTGTGACCCCCATTGCCTGCCAAGTGGTATTAGGCTGCAGATAGGCTCTCTCAACCAATTGGAGGTTGGGAACCTGCTGCTGCCAGGGGCCAGGGGCCGGGGGCCGGGCTCGCCGGGCCACCCCATCTTGCCGTCTTTCCATAAAGGGCGGCCCGGGGCTTAAATCTGAGGCGGTCCCTTCCCTTGGGCCGATGGCGTGATTATGATTAAAATATTCACCGGCTGCACCCGCCCTCCCGGGGGGGCAAGCGGCATTCATCCCGGTAAGTAATACTAAGTTTCCTTTCAAACGCGATAAATTATAGATATAAACTCCTATGATTTCTATCGTTTTTGACCGAAAACTGAAAACCGAAAACTGAAAACTGTATAAGGAGGCGGCATGTCGAAGAAGAGAGTGGTGGTCCATGCGGAGTGCCCGGCGTGTGCGTGCGGGGACGTGAGTTTCATCCCGCCGGAAAAGATGCGGGAGAAGTTCATCGGTAACCCCAAAGAAGTGGACATCCTCTGCCCCATGTGCGGCGCCAAGACCACGGGAAAGGTGGAGGAAGAGAAGCAGTAACAGGGGTTAGGGGCCAGGGATCAGGGGCCAGTGAAAAAAACCCGCAGAGGTATGAGTAGGCCCGGGAGTCGGTGATCCGACTTCCGGGCTTTTTTGTGGCCGCGGGTGGAGAAGGGTATTACCTCACGCCTTTAACGGGCCAGCTGATAAATTATGGGGCGATAGCGGGGCGGCGGGATGAGCTTGCCGGACTGGCGGGCCGCATCCAGCCAGGCTTGTTTAGCCTGCTCCACCTCCGCCAGGGCCTGTTCCGGCGTGTTCCCGAAGGCCGAACAGGAATCCAGGTCGGGAATATCCGCAATGTAACCGGCATCTTCATCGCTGTAAAAGATGTTGATATGATAGTCGCTCATTACGCGCCCTCCAATTTAATATTAATGGGGGTATTCAATTGACTCCAGTATCCACAATATGTAGTATTTTTAGTTATGGAGGATTACCCCCGGACACTCTCTGAGTTCGAAGAAAAGTT
>JAGVPN010000006.1 GCA_020052215.1 Syntrophobacterales bacterium | reverse complement strand
TTGGCGGGCAGGCCCCCCAGGGTTTCGGCCACCAGCTTATTTAACCATAAATTATAATAAATCAAAGAACAGGGGGAACGTCCCCAGCACTCCCAAGGCCACCAGGATTAACGTCACTTTGTAGATTTTTCCAAAATCTACCGCCCGGTTTCTCCACTTACTGGCAAGTATGGCCCAGGCCACCCACCAGAGCACAATGGCTACCAAGGTTTTGCCGCCCAAGGGGCCAACCGGGTTATAGAAATTTAGCATACCGCCGATGGCTTTGCTACCCTGCGCCAACGAGGTTGTTAACCCCAAAAAGAAGCACCCAATCCCGGCCGCCAGCATCGCGGCGGCGATGAGGCCGTTAGTTGTCTCCGATTGCTGATTCATCATGGTAGTTTCCTCCTCTTAATGAACTGGGGCGGCTTTATTGATAAAAGCTCCGAAAAGACCGGCCACCGCTGCACAAAAGAAAGCAACCGAGAAGAGAACGATCACGGCGCGGCGAACCTGTTCGTCCTTGGCCAACCTGACGCCATAACGGGTCACCATGTAAGCCACCGCGGTGGCCAGGATGGGAGCCAGCCAGGCCACGTGCTCCTTCCACTCCATCCCGAAGTGGTGCCATTCCACCGTAGTAGGTTTGGAAAGCAGGAACGAGCGGGGAAACAGGCTCAGATCAGCGCCCGCCAGGGGTTTGGCCCGATACCAGGGATAGACGATATAGGTGCCGGTGATGACCGTGAGCCAGGCCACAATGGCCATAACCCAGGTGCCGGTGATAAGGCGGCGCACCCGTTTGGCAATGCCGGCTTCGGTGGCCCATTCCGAGCCCAAATTTATCAGCTCGGCCAGGCCGCCGGCATAGGATAGCAAGAAGAGCGATCCCAGCATCATACCGTGGATTACTGCCCATATTTCTCGTGTTGTTAGTTCCATAATGGCTCCTTTATCATCCTTGTCTCGCGTCAAACCAGGTTAGATTTGGACCAGAGACGGATAATGGATTATTTGGTTCACGGGGTAAGCCCCTTGCCTTGAAACTCAAACGGCCCCGGCTTTAGGGGTTGCCGCCGATTTTTCCTGATAATTGTTGATGGCCAGCATCAAGGCTTCCGCCCCCAAATTGGAGCAGTGCATCTTGTTGGCGGGCAGGCCCCCCAGGGTTTCGGCCACCAGCTTATTGTCGATCTTTTTCGCCTCTTCCAGGTCCTTGCCTTTGGCCATCTCGGTCACCAGGCTGGACACCGCGATCGCGGCCACACAGCCAAAGGTCTGGAACTTCACGTCCTCCAGGCGGTTGTCTCTGACTTTGATGGTGAAGGTCATCATATCGCCACAGACGGGATTCCCCACCTCGCCGATACCGTCGGCATCTTCGATAACCCCGGCATTGCGGGGATTGTTGAAATGGTCCATCACCGTTTTGCTGTACATTTTAGACTCCTTGACCCGCAGGGCCGGGTTCGGCCATTTTCAGCACATCGGCCAGGGTAATGGAGTGCAATTTGTCAAACATCGCCTGCGCCGCCTCCAGCCAGATGTAACGCGTCGGGCAGATGGGGGAACGCGCGCAGACCGTGGGGTTGTCGGAACAGGCTGCCAGGCTGGCGCCTTCTTCCAGCAACGCCACGATTTCTCCCACCGTAATCTTTTCCGGGGGCCGGGCCAGGACATGACCGCCTTTGGGGCCGCGCACGCTCTGGATATAATTGGCCTTCTTCAGGGGAATGATGATTTGTTCCAGGTACTTCACCGAGATGCCCTGCCGCTGGGCAACATTGGCCAGATGAATGGGGCCATCTTGATAATGCTGGGCCATATCCAACATGAGCCGGGTGCCATAGCGGCTTTTGGTGGAAAATTTCATCTTCAGGCTCCTGCTCGTGCGGCCATTTTCTTCCGCCAGACCGGGGAGAAAGAGCGCAATTGTTCTACGGCCGGAGGTAGTTGCTCCAGAACATAATTCACTTCCTTTTCCTGGTTGTTGCGACTCAGGGTAAAGACCAGGGAGCCCTGGGCCAGATCCGGCCGGATACCGATGGCACACAGTACCGGCGTCGCCGCGGCATGATCCAGGTATACCCGTTTCATACTTGCCTCAATGCAGTTTCTTGATATGGAGCCGGTAGCAGTCTGCGTCGTCATCCTCGCCAATGCCCACAAACTCCTGCCCACGCTTGGCGCACCAAGCCGGTATATCTTCCAGGGCGCCATCGTAGTCAGTAAGGATTTCCAGAACCTGCCCCGGTTTTAGGTCCTTGATCAACTCCACCGGTTCCAACAGGTGCAGCGGACAGACCCGGTAGACCAGATCAGCCGTGGCCTCCGCTTTATAATTATTGAGGAATCGCATGAACTTTCTCTTAGAATTTTATCATATTAATTTAGTCTATACCTACATAGTATAGATTGTAGCCATGAATTGTCGGGAGTCAAGGCCAAATAATTTAAGGACCGGGGGCTGGAAAGGTACTGATAAATTTTTTGGCCCATTGGTGGTTTTTCCCTGCAATTTCCTAACCGGACACTACTGAGTTTTAGCCTGAATTCCAAGCAGGGGCTGGGGAACGAGAAAAAAACTGCGTTATCAAACTCTGATCTGCCTTGAAAAGTTCCCGTAGGGGCGGTTCGCGAACCGCCCTTACAAAAGCTAAGAATCGCTTAAATCTCCTCAAGGCTTAGGGGAAGGCCCACCAGAAAAGTTGGGGGCGGGTCAGGGGCTTTTAAGAAGGTGTCTCTGCATCAGGGGCGCAATTGCTTTTTTCCCTGGTCTGGCTAATCCCAAACAATGCCTTTTGGGGTACAAGTCTGGGTGGCTATCCGTTCCAGATTACGTTGCGCAGGTGCGTATGCGGGATCATGGGTCAAAGCAGCTCGATAGTACTCGTCGGCTTCCAGCCGGTTGCCCTTGGTTTCAGCTATTCCCCCCAGAAGATTCAGCGCCTCTGGCCGATCAGGTTTGAGAAAAACGGCCTTCTGGGCATATACCCCGGCAACCTCGAAGTGCCCTTCGATGATCCATTGTTTGGCCATGGCAAGGTAGTCCTCATAGCCATGCGCCATCCCTTGCTTTTCCAGGATACGACGCACCATATCCCGGACTTGAGCGGCGTCAAAGGGTTTCTGCAGGAAGTCCACCGCCCCCAGTTTCATGGCCTCCACTGCCAAGTCAATGGACCCATAGGCAGTAATGATGATGACCTTGGTCTCCGGTCGTTGTTGGGAAACCTGACGCAGCACTTCCATGCCGTCCAGACCGGGCATACGCAAATCCAAGAGCATTAACCCATACCCCCCCTGCGCCAACCTCTCCAGGGCCTCTTCGCCACTGGCTGCCGTCTCCACCGGGATATTCAGCGTTTCCAGGGACATGGACAGGGCCAGACGAATATTTTTTTCGTCGTCAACGATTAATATTGGTTTGGCGGTCATAGTCAGGCTCCTTTCCGGTTCAGTCGGCCACCGGGATGGTGAAAGTAAAGGTGCTGCCCTGACCCGGCACCGAGTCGAGCCAGGTAGTTCCCCGGTGGGCCCGCACCACTTCCTTAGAGATGGCCAGCCCCAAACCGCTGCCGCCCACGCTGCCATCGCGTTTCACCTGGACGAATTTGTCAAAGATGCGGGACTGGATTTCGTAGGGCACCCCTTCTCCGTCATCCGACACGGATAGATGCACCTGGCCGCCCACCCGCTCCCCTTTGACCCGGATATGTCCGCCTGCCGGGGTGTGACGCACCGCATTTGCCAGAAGGTTGACGAGAACCCAAACGATCTTGTTGGGATCGATCATCACTGGGGGCAGGTCTTCGGCAACTTCCAGCTTGAGTTCGATGTTTTTGGTGTCCGTTTGCGGTTTCATGACCGCCAGGGCTTGATCAAAGATGAAGCCGGGCTCGACCCGTTCAAAGGCCAGATCCAATTTGCCGGCCTCAATCTTGGACAGGTCCAAAAGGTCGTTGACCAGGGCCCGGAGCCGCTGCACATCTTCATGGCAGGCCCCCAACAATTCTCTTTCCTTGTCGCTCAATTTCGGCGCCGCCGACTCCATCAGCAAATCCACGGCCAGGCTCACGCTGGTGAGAGGGGTGCGCAACTCATGGGAAGCAGTTAAAACAAATT
>JAGVPN010000016.1 GCA_020052215.1 Syntrophobacterales bacterium | reverse complement strand
GCAAAGATATCCCTTACCTGCTGGGAGGTCAAGGCGCCTACGGGATTGCCGGGATTGACCGCCACCGCCACGCCGTCAATGGCAAAGGGGAAGGTCTTCAGCCCATACTTGGCGACTTCTTCGGGAGAAAGGGCCCGGCCGGTGTTGCCGATGTGC
Organism: Syntrophobacterales bacterium; assembly: GCA_020052215.1. Taxonomy (GTDB): domain Bacteria; phylum Desulfobacterota; class Desulfobaccia; order Desulfobaccales; family 0-14-0-80-60-11; genus 0-14-0-80-60-11. The sequence continues at coordinate 3,283 of JAGVPN010000016.1, read as the reverse complement.
ACCAATCCTTCGCCCACTTTCTGGACCCCCACGCCGGACCCGCCACCGGCCACGGTAAGGCGGATTTTGGGATTCACCTTCATGATCTGTTCCGCGGCCTCTTTCATAACCGGGATATGGGCGGTGCCGCCGGCGATGTCGAGATTACCCTTCAGGGTTTGAAAAATCGCCAGCGGCTCTTGAGCCCAGAGAGCGGGAACCATCCCCAAAATCATGGACATCATCAGGGTAAGAACTACGGCAGCCTTTTTGTAGATCCTCATCTTTTTACCTCCTTGTGGTTTTTCACTCTTTTCGGCGTTGGTTTGCCGGGAGAAGCTTTTCCAGCCCGGCGGGGATATGGGGCACGATGTCCTGCACGCCAGTGGCAGGCGTTGGTTGGGTCAGGGCTCCGGCCACCCGGTTGACCCGGGCCGCCAGGATGGCGGCAGGGACAATATCAAAGCCTGCAGTGATCAGGGCGGAGGCAATGCCGGTCAAAGTGTCCCCCGTACCGCCGATGGGCTCCAGAGCCTCGATTCCGGGTTCGTCAATGATGGCAACCACCCCCTCTTTGGTAGCCACATAATCCTTCCGGCCTTTGACCAGCAGATGGCGGGCGGCGTTCTCATGGGCATAGGCCCGGGCGATGAGGTTCGGTATCTGGTTATCTTCATGCAGGATAAAGCCCCGGGTATAAAAGGGGTGGGGGGCTTCTTCATCCGCCAAAAAGGCGATTTCACCGGCATCGGGGGTGAACAGATCGTATGCCGGCGCTTCTCCGCTCATTTTGGCCACATACATATACCCGGCGTCGGCAATGAGCAGGGGAGGCGCAGCCATCTCCTGAATTGCCCACAGGACACGATTGTGCCAGTCCACGATGGGCAGGATATAATGAAAAGTTAGGGCCCGCAACTGGTGCTTCGCCAGGTTCAGACTCAAGTATTCATATAACTGAATGCTTCCCTGACCCAGGCCGATGTCCCCCGCCAAAAAAGCCAGGGGAGGAGGCTGGTGCAGGGCTTTGAGGCAGACGGCGGCCGCGGCCAAAAGCGCCGCAGTCCCCCGGGTGATAGGCACTTCGTGTCCCTGGACGGTCAGAAACCCATCACCCAGGGTAGCCGGACCCACCACCAGAGGGAATTCCTCCTCCGGAATAGTGCCCACTACTCCGAGCATTGCCTTTCCATTTCTTCCAGGGCCAACTGCAGGGCATAACCACATACCGTATGCCCGATGGCCCGGGGGCGGGGGGCATCCTCCAGGGTCTGTCCCACCATCTTATAGGCCAGATAAGGCACATCCGGACAACCGCCCCCGGAGACATTGACGATTATCCGGGTTTCTTTGTCCACCGTCAGTTTCATATTGGCGGCCCGGACCATCAGGTAGCGCCCAAAATCCTTGACCTGAAACAGGTCCACCGGTTTGAGCAGAGGACCGGTTACCGGGACGGCCTGGAGAGGTGACAGCCGATTTTCTGCCAATACTCTAAGAATCTCCAATTGTTTCATGAGGGGAAACTGGATCACCAGGTCACAGCCGCTTTGAATCTCCGGGGGCGGCCCCATGACCCTGATGGTCCAGCCCGCGGCCTTGAGAAATTTCTCCGCCTGGATCACTTCACTGGTGCTGGCGAAGACCAGGATGCCCTGGTCGGTCTGCGCCCCCGGGGTGGAAACTGTTGGTTTGGGCCTCCAAAAACGCCAACGCGACATAAACACTCCTTAAATCAATCGGTACCCACACAAGCAGCGCGATTCTTCCCCATGGCGAGGGGGCCTGATCTATCCCTTTTCCAGGGTGAGCTTATATTCCATCCCTTCGGTGTCAACGCTTTTTAGCTGCCAACCGAGGCTAACGGCAGCCCGGATGACGTTTTCTTTGGAAGTATCGGTATCCACCAGGACCATCAGTTCCCCCTGGCCCAGGCTTTTGATTTTTTCCATGGTGAGCAGCACCGGCTGCGGACAGGAAAGCCCCCGGGCATCGACAAGATTCGTCATGGATCGTTCCTCCTTAAGCTGATTTTGGTCTCATGGTGAAGCCGATAAACAGGAGCACCGCCAGGCTGATGAAGACTGCGGCGATGCCGTGAGGGCCTACTCCGGTGGGAGAACTGGCCAGTCCGAAATTATGGGACACCGCCGCCCCCACGATCATGCCCAGGACAAACACCGCGGCGTCGCCGTCGCCTTCACCGGCCATGAAGAGTTGGCGCCCCGGGCACCCCCCCGCCAGGGCGAAGGCCAGGCCCGCCACCACCATGCCCATGAAGTTCCACAGTTCCTGAGTGTGGGCCACGGGCTGCCCCACAAATCCCGGCTTAAACTGGCCCACCACCAAATTGGTAAGAAACGCCGCGACCAGCAGAGCCAGCATCCCGGCAAAGAGATGGGCCTGACGGAAGAGAATCAGGTCGCGAATGGCCCCCATAGTGCAGAACCGGCTGCGCTGGGCCACGATCCCCACGGCCAGGCCCACCGCCAAGGAGATAGCCAGGGCCGCGTGTTGGGAGCCGGGGCCCTTTAGACTGTAAAAAAGAATGCCGCTGAGGTCCTTATCGGGGATCTGGGGAAAAATCAGCCGCAAGGCCAAAAGGCCGATGATGATGAGGGGCATGAGCAGACCCACCGACGCATAGGTGGATTGGGTCCGACCCAGGTTATATCCCCCCTTGAAGAACAGGGTGCCTATCCAGATGCCCGCCGCCAGACCCAGAAGTCCGAAAATGGCGTTACCGTCGCCGCCCGCCAGGCGGAGTACGGCCCGCCAGGGGCAGCCCAGGAAAACCAGGGCGCCGATCATGGCTATCATGCCCAAAACAAACCGGACAATGGGGGCAGACCCGGCCCGGGGCCGAAATTCCTTGAAGGCCAAGGCGGCCACCATGGCCCCCAACACAAAGCCCAGGATTTCGGGTCGGAGATATTGCACCACCGCGGCCCGGTGCAGCCCGATGGCCCCGGCGATGTCCCGTTCAAAACAGGCCACGCAGATGCCCATGTTTCCCGGGTTGCCCCACTTCTGCAAGAGCGCGGCGAATACCCCGATAAAGGCGCCCACGCTGATGATCCCGGCGCGGGAGGCAAAGAATTTCTGTATTCCAGACATTTTCCCGTTTCCTCCTTCACCTCATCTTCCAGGTTGTTCTTCCGTGTTGAAGTTTACTTGCCATTGGCTGGCGGAGGGCTGGCGGCCTGCTCCAACTCGGCCAGCAAACGATTCAAGTCCAGCCCATACTTCTGAGCAGCCTCCTCCAGAGAGTCGAAGAGCGCCTGGCAGCACAGACAGACCCCCG